>JAAXXA010000024.1:9522-13179 GCA_013334735.1 Bacteroidota bacterium | reverse complement strand
AACCTGCCGTTGAATTGCTTGGATTGGTAAGCGTTTGGTTGATGGTTGTACCCGAGCTTCCACTTGCACCAGTTATGCTTCCCGTAATAGTTCCGATTGTCCATACAAAATTGCTGGATACACTTGAAGTTAAGCTGATATTAGGACTTGTACCGCTACATATTGTTGCAGTATTTGAATTTGTAACAGAAGGTACGGGATTTACAGTTAATGTAGCCAATCCGTCAGAAGTTGTATTTGTGCATGTCCCACTAACAACACAACGGTATTTGTTAGCATTCATGCTTAATGGAGGATTTGTGATAGTTAAAATAGCTGTATTAACATTTGAATAAACATCTGCATTTGCAACATTATTCCAACTTATTCCAAATTCCTGCCATTGATAGGTTAATCCACCTGAAGCGGTTACAGTAAAAGATACGGCTCCACTTCCGAAGCAAGTTGCAACCGACACAGGTTGTGCTGTAATATTAGGAGCTGTTGAATTAACGGCAATTGGGTAATCAGCCGAAACAGTACCATTACCACATGCATTTGTTCCTTGTACAGTAAGATTACCTGAAGTTGCAGATCCTGAAAAATAAATGATAACTGTATTTGTCGAACCTACTATTAATGCACCTTCGCCGGAATAAGACCAAATATAACTTGATGCTTTTGCAATAGCAGGTACTGAATACAAAACTGCAATTTGACCGGGGCAAACAGTAGCTGTTCCGCTTATTGTTCCAGCTGCCGCGGGCGCACTCGTGCATCCGCATAATATGGGCTGCCAAGCGGTTCCAATAAAAGCTTCAAAGCAATTTGTAGTGGTATTATATATCTGAAGCCCTACAGCTGGATTTGCAGGTCTTTTAGAAGAACTCATGCGTGGAATAAGAATCCCCTGGCTGGTAGTAGTTGATGTAGTATCAGATTGGATGTCAAGTATTGCCGAATTAACAGCAGAGTCCCCCGAAACATTAATAGCTACACCTTGTGCATTACAGTTTAAAGCTGAAAATGAAAAATTAAAAGCAAGCAAAATATACATTATTACTTTTAGTACTTTAATTGTTTTAAATATTTTTTTTGTTTTCATAACCTTATTATTTGTTGTTATTTCCCCGTCTTTTTCTTTGCATGCGGATGCTATGTAATTTAAAAATTGTGATTTTATCATTGCATAGTTTGACCTGCTCCGTTGTTAAATAGGTCGCTTATTTCCTGCGAAGTAAGAACTCTTGACCATAAACCAACTTCGTCTATTTTACCGGTAGCATAGCCATCGTTAGATTGACGCTGTCGTACGCCAATGTTAGCTGTATTGAATGATCCGGCATTAGCCGTGAATGATTTATTTGAATCTACATTAACTCCATTGATATAAAGATTGCTAACCGTACTTGTACACGTCCATACGAAGTGGTACCATGTATCAGGGCTTAGTGCCGAAATTGCAGGTGTTGACACGAGACCGACCGTACTATTATCGCGATTTACCAGCTCAATCGATGTAGCGGTATTTACAATGAGTGAAATAATAGGGTTGTTATTTCCAACATAACCCTCAGCAAAAATACATGAACCAAAGCCTGAAGGTATATTTACCCATGCTGAAATACTGAAGTTAGAGTTTGTGAATGTGGGGACTGATGCAAGATGAAGATACTTCGAAGTATTTGTAGTACCAAAATTTGCTGCATTATTAACTTTGCCGGCATCGAAAGCTACAGAACCGTTGTTCGTGAGGTTATTGGACGACCAAAAATCATTTACATCATCCAGTTTGTAATATGAAAGCAAATTCGACGTAAGCGAGCAACTGTTGTCTTTTTGAAATGATTTTGTAACAGTTGCCGCCACACCTGTTCTTGTTCCTGTGGAACATCCATTTGAAGAAACATCTACATAATAAGTTGTGTTTACACACAAACTAGGTGTAGTGTAGGAAGTACCTGTTCCAAGAGAAGAACCGCCTGTTGCATCGGCATACCAATTTATAGTGCCTGCCGATGCTGCCACTCCAAGAGTTATAGTTCCTGTACCTGAGCGAGAACCGGGTGTAGTACCCGTAATTGTTGGAGTAGTGTTAACAGTTGCTGTTATATCCAATCTCGTGATACTTTCACAAGAGTTTGCTGTTTGGCTCGCGTAATAGTGCGTATTATTAACTAACGGAGTTGAAGTTGCCAATGCAGAACCACCGCTTGAAGCAGAGTACCATTGAATGGCTGTTCCTGATGCTGTCAGGTTAGCTACTGTTGGAGATACGCCTGAGCAAAATGATTGAGAAGCTGAACCTGTTGGAACAGATGGAGTCGTATTAACTGTTGCCGTTACATCCAGTCTTGTTGCGCTTTCGCAAGCGTTTACTGTTTGACTAGCGTAATAGTGAGTATTATTTACTAAAGCCGTTGAAGTAGCTAACGCAGAACCACCGCTTGAAGCCGCATACCATTGAATGGATGTTCCTGTAGCTGCTAAGTTAGCTACAGTTGGCGATACTCCTGAGCAAAATGACTGAGATGAAGCGCCTGTGGGTGCTGATGGTGTGGTATTTATTGTAGCAGTTACATCAAATCTGGAAGCGCTCACGCAACCGCTTACTGTTTGGCTTGCATAGTAATGAGAACTATTTACTAAAGATGTTGAAGTTGCCAGTGCAGAACCACCGCTTGAAGCCGCATACCATTGAATAGAAGTACCTGTTGCAGCCAAGTTAGCCACTGTGGGAGACGCGCCGGAACAGAAAGCCTGAGCTGCTGAGCCGGTAGGAACAGATGGTATCGAATTTACCGTTAAGGTGGCAAGTCCGTCAGAAGTTGTATTTGTGCAAGTTCCACTAACAACACAACGGTATTTGTAACTATCCATGCCCAATGGAGGGTTTGAAATAGTTAAAGTAGCTGTAGAAACATTTGAATATATACCTGCATTTGCGATATTATTCCAGCTGCTTACATATTCCTGCCATTGATAAGCTAATCCTCCTGTAGCTGTTATAGTAAAGGATACATCTCCGCTTCCCAAACAAGTTGCGATTGATGCCGGTTGGGCTGTAATATTGGGCGCTGTGGAATTAACGGCTATTGCAAAATCAGCCGAAATAGTACCGTTTCCACAGTTATTATTTCCCATTACGGTTAGGTTGCCTGAAGTAGCACTTCCTGAAAAATATACTATTACCGCGTTTGATGAACCCACTATCGAGGCTCCTGAACCGGAATAAGACCAAATATAATTTGTGGCTCCTGTAATAGCAGGTATAGAATATAAAACCGCAATTTGACCCGGACAAACAGTAGCTGTACCACTTATAACTCCGGCTGCAATTGGTTTGCTTGTACATCCGCATACAACGGGCTGCCATGTGGTTCCAACATAAATTTCCAAACAATTATTTGTAGTATTATATATTTGAAGTCCTTCAGCAGGAGTGCATGAACATTTTATGGCAATACTATCTCTTTGTATTGTGGTCATACGGTTTATAAGTACACCCAGAGAAGTTCCACTTACATCAAGCATTGCGGAATTATCGGCGGGGCTACCGGAAGTGTTAATAGCTATTCCTTGAGCAGATATATTCCCACAGATAAAAATATAAAATACAAATATTAAAATGTAATTTTTTTTCATTATGAATAGTTTTAGTTTACAATATATATAAAA
>JAAXXA010000024.1:0-9512 GCA_013334735.1 Bacteroidota bacterium | reverse complement strand
ATATTTTACAAAAGTCTTTTATAAAACTCAAAATTATAAAATCTTATGGGCAAGATGTTTCTGATCCAATGGAAGCAGTTGGTTCGGGTGTTACAAATTTGCGAACATAACATAGTTCAGAAGTCGTTTGACCGGAGCTAGCCTGTTGCATAATAATTTGCTTTGTAGCACTTGATACTTCCGAAATAGCAAAGAGGTTTCCGTTGATATAAAAATTAGCGCTTCCGTTAGGTTTCCATTCTATCTTCCATTCGGCATTAATTGGAGCATTATATCCCGAAGTAACGATTGTTGCTCCGATTCTGGGATATATTCCTGTATTTTCCCATCTTCTCCAAAACATTGGATTATCACCAAAGCCATAATTAGTGTATGTAAATGTTTCTGTTGCCATATTTCCTTTTGAATAAAAAGCCACACCGGGTCCGAATGAAGCAACTGAAGTAATATTATATGCGCCTGTCCATCCACTAGTTCCTGTAACGTATAATATTCCACCACTTTCCGTAACATTGCTTGTTTTTGTCCATAAACTTGTACTTACAACCCCATCTTCAAAGTCATCAAAAAATTCAAAGGTATTGGTTCCATTGCTTAATGATGTAGCAGAACTATTTCCATAGTGCATATAAATAGTAGTTCCGCTTGTAGGAACAGAAGGTACTTTCACCCAAACAGTAGCAGAAGTAGATGCCGTATAAGTTTCAATATAATAATTCAATTGCGTGCAGGAACCATCAGTAAAGCGGAGATCCGAAAAATCAGCTTTCATTTTTCCTGCAACAAAAGTAATTGTATGCTTAACCTGATAATTGGTTAAAGCGCTTCCTGAAGTATTGGAAATAGTTATAGGTTTTATATATGGCCAGCTTGTTAGTAAATAGCAAATACTTACACTTGCAGTAACATCAAATCTGGATGTGCTTTCGCAACTGTTTACGGTTTGAGTAGCAAAATAATGTGTCCCATTTACTAACGTTACACTAGTAGCTAATGCAGAACCACCGCTTGAAGCAGCGTACCATTGAATGGAAGTACCTGTTGCAGATAAATTAGCTACTGTAGGAGAAGTTCCGGAACAGAAAGATTGAACGGCAGTACCTGTCGGCGCTGATGGTGTGGAATTTAAAGTTGCAGTTACATCAAACCTTGATGTGCTCTCGCAATTGTTCACGGTTTGAGTAGCGAAATAATGGGTTCCGTTAACTAAAACCAATGATGTAGCTATAGCAGAACCACCGCTTGAAGCCGCATACCATTGAATAGCGGTGCCTATTGCTGTCAAGTTAGCTACAGTGGGAGAAGTTCCCGAACAAAAAGATTGCGCTGAAGTACCTGTCGGAGCTGATGGATTAGCATTTATTGTTGCCGTTACATCAAATCTGGTGGCACTTTCACAATTATTTACAGTTGATGTTGCATAATAATGTGTCCCATTTACCAATGCCTCGCTTGTACCTAAGGCAGAACCACCGCTTGAAGCGGTGTACCATTGAATAGCAGTTCCTGTTGCAGTTAAGTTAGCTACCGTGGGCGAAGCTCCTGAACAGAAAGACTGAGATGCTGTACCGGTTGGCGCTAAAGGAGTGGTGTTAACAGTTGCAGTAACATCAAATCTATTAGCGCTTTCGCATCCACTAACAGTTTGACTGGCAAAATAATGAGTTCCATTGATTAAAGCCACTGATGTAGTTAAAGCGGAACCACCGCTTGAAGCAGCGTACCATTTAATAGTAGTACCTGTTGCACTTAAGTTAGCTACTGTAGGCGAAGCTCCTGAACAGAATGATTGAGATGAAGTACCTGTAGGCGCTGGTGGAGTTGGATTAACTGTTAAGGTCGCCAAACCGTCAGAAGTAGTATTTGTACATGTTCCACTTACTACGCATCTGTATTTATATGTATCCATACTCAATGGAGTACTTGAAATAATCAAAATAGCTGAATTAGCGCCTGAATAAACACCAGCATTTGATACATTATTCCAACTGTTTGTATATTCCTGCCATTGATATGTTAATCCACCTGAAGCTGTAATGGTAAAGGATACGGTTCCTCCATCCGGACAAGTTGCTACTGATGAAGGTTGCGCGGTAATATTTGGCGCTGTGGAATTAACTGATATTGGATAATCAGATGAAACTGTTCCATTTCCGCAAGCATTTGTACCCGTTACAGTAAGGTTTCCTGAAGTAGCAGCTCCTGAAAAATATACAATCACCGAATTTGTAGAACCGACTATTATAGCGCCTAAGCCGGAATATGACCATATATAGCTTGTTGCTCCCGCTATAGCAGGTACTGAAAACAAAACTGCAATTTGCCCCGGGCAAACGGTAGCTGAACCACTTATAGTTCCTGCTGCTGAAGGCGCGCTTGCGCAACCACATGTAATAGTTTGCCAAAAACCATTTGCATAAAATTCAAAACATTGAGTGGTGGTATTGTATATTAGCAGTGATTCGGGGTTTGGAGGTGTTGCTGTAATAGCATTGCGCTCAGTAGTTGTCATACGTGGAATAAGCAAACCTGCTTTCGTTGGGCTCATTCCAGCAACATCAATATCAAGCATCGCTTTAGCATCACTTTCATTACCAGTTGTATTAATGCTCACACCCTGTGAAAAAGAGTTGAAAGCAAAAAAAAATGTAAAATAAAAAGTGCAAAACAAAACAATCAGTTTAAATGATAATCTTTTGGCAATTTTTTGATATATCTTTTTATAATGTTCCTCAAAAGAGTCTATATGATTAATTTTTGTTTTCATAGCCTTACTTTAATTTAATTAATTGGGATATCTTATTATGACTATACCGGAGCCACCTGATGCAAAACCATTGCCGCCACCTCTAATATCTGAGCCACCGCCACCTCCGCCTGTGTTTGCGGCACCTTGTGATCCTGTGCCCCATGCACCGTTGCCACCTCCGCCTAATCCACCTGTTCCAGGAGTGCCTCCACCATAAGTAGATCCCCCACCACCACCTGCATAGTAAGTGGAAGTTCCTGAAATAGAATATTGTAATCCATTCCCTCCGTTTCCACCATAAGTTGCTCCTCCTCCATTACCTGCAGCGCCTGCTCCACCACCCCCACCAGCACCATAGTTCGGAGTTTCGGGGGTCAAACGACCAGAACCTCCGTTATTACCTTGTCCTGCAGTAGCTGTGCCACCAATAGAGTTACGAACTCCTGCTCCGCCGCCAGATCCACCATTATTTCCCGGATTGTCACCGATACCGCCACTACCACCACCTATTGCAGTTAAAGAGCTAAATATAGAATTTGAGCCATTTGAACCATTCGTTCCACCGGTGCCAACAGTAATAGTATAAGTTTGAGTCGCGATATTAAATGAAGCATCATAAATTAATCCACCGCCGCCACCGCCGCCACCATGATAGCTTTCAGGGGTTCTTCCAGCGCCACCACCGCCACCACCGGCAACTACAAGAACTGCTACATTAGCATTCCCACTACAATTAGGTGTAAATGTCCCATTTGATGTAAAAGTATGAACAGTATAACCACCTGAATATGGAGATGTTGTACGGGGATTTAAACCAGAAGCATCAGTATAAGTAATTGTTCCTCCTGTTGCACCAAAGGATGCAATAGTTACTAAATTTGTATTTACAGCTATTGCAGAGCCACAGCTATTACTTGCCGTTAGAGAATAAGTGCCGGCTCCTGTTGCTGTAATGCTTGCTATTGTGGGACTTTGTAATGTGGAATTAAACGAATTAGGTCCTGCCCAAACCCATGTTGTAGCATTTGTTGCATTCCCTGCTAATGTTAAAGTGCTGCCTGAGCACACAGGAGAAGTAGGAGAGGCTATAGCCGTAACGGATGTTGGTAAAGGATTTACTGTTGTTACATAATTGGCAGCAGCTCCCGAACAAGTATTTGCTGTTGGAATAATTGTGTAAGTTACCGTTCCTGCTGTTGAGCCTGAATTGCTAATTGCCTGAATAGGTATCGTATTTGAACCGATGGCTGTATAACCTGTAATACCTGCAGTTGGTGAAGCTGTCCATGCATAAGCAGTTCCGATGACATTTGATGTAAGAGTTACTAGCGTAGTGTTTCCTCCTGTACAGATAGTCTGTGCCAATGGAGTATTTGTTACTGTTGGCGTAGGGTTAACGGTTACTGTTATTATAAAAGCAGCACCAGTACATGAACCCGTTGTAGAAGTTGGTGTAACAAGGTATTGTACTGTACCTGCAGTTGCATTGCTCGGATTGGTAAGCGTTTGATTAATAGTTGTGCCCGAACCTGAACTTGCTCCTGTGATATTTCCTGTAATAGTTCCGATTGTCCATTCAAAATTACTTGGTACGCTAGATGTTAAAGTTATATTAGGACTTGTACCACTACAGATTGTGGCTGTTGTTGAATTTGTAACTGAAGGAACAGGATTTACTGATAAAGTAGCCAGCCCGTCGGAAGTAGTGTTTGTACATGTTCCGCTTACAATGCATCTGTATTTGTTTGTATTCATGCTTGCAGGAGGATTTGTTATGGTTAATGTAGATGTAGTAACATTTGAATAAACACCTGCATTTGCAACATTATTCCAGCTGATTATAAATTCCTGCCATTGGTAAGTTAATCCTCCCGTAGCTATTACGGTAAAAGATGGAGAACCTGAACCGGCGCAAACAGCAGCTGGATTTTCAGGTTGCCCTGTGATATTGGGCGCTGTAGAATTAATTGTTATTGGATAATCAGATGAAATACTACCATTTCCACAGGCATTTGTTCCCATTACAGTGAGGTTTCCTGAAGTAGCAGTTCCTGAAAAATAAACTATTACAGAATTTGTTGAACCAATTATTGAGGCTCCAGAACCTGAGTAAGACCAATTATAACTTGTTGCTCCATTAATAGCAGGTACCGAATATAAAACTGCGCTTTGTCCCGGGCAAACAGTAGGTGTTCCGCTTATTATTCCAGAAGAGGAGGGTACACTTATACAACCGCATACTACCGATTGCCAAGTGGGTCCTACATAAATTTCAAGGCAATTAGTAGAAGTATTATATATCAGAAGACCCTCAGCTGGAGAGGCAGGTCGTTTAGCTGTTCTCATACGTGGTATTAGAATGCCCTGACTCGTATAAATAGTTGATGTATCGGATTGAACATCAAGTATCGCAGAGTTAGCGGCAGAATCACCGGAAACATTGATGGCTATACCCTGTGAATATGAGTTAAAAGTTAAAAGTTGAAAATTGAAAGTAAGCAAAGCAAATATAATACTTCTTCCGACTAAATATGTTACATTGATTTTCATAAAAATATTTTGAATATTTTGTAAATAACTATGCAGTTGCAAATGTATTTGCAGGAAGGCTTAGTTAATTCAATTTTTTTAATTTATTATAATACAAATATACAACAAAAATTTTATAAATTTTCAGTTTGTAAACATAAAATTAAATTTATAAAATATCTGACTATAAGTCTTTTCTATTGAAAATTACTAATTATATTTGGAGGAAGTAAATTTATAATAAGGATTCTGTTTTATAACGATATGTAATATTATTTAGTCTTAAAAAAATAACTAAACATATTAATCTTATTATATATCTGAATTAATTATTTGTATTATTTTTTAATTTCGTTAGCGGACTGGTTCCTTTCATAAACTTTTACTACAAATAAAATTATTTTATATGAAATAAAAATAAAAAGAGGCCAACTAAGATACCAGAATATTGATGAGATTTGTGCGTACATTAGAGTTTAAAGTTTGTAAAGTTGAAAAGTTATAAAGAGCTTTTAATATGTTAAATAGAAGAATAAAGTGATTAGATTTTTTCGTTATAAATTCTAATAAATATGGTCTTCATTGTTTAATTCATTTATATCAATTTTCTTTTTATCTATTGCCTTCCATGCAATTATAATATAAGCAATAACAAAAGGAATAAATAGTGAAACATAAAACATTGTTTTTAAAGTATATTTGCTTGATGAAGCATTTTCTATTGTGAGAGAACTCTGCAGATTAAATGTGGAAGGATAAAACGATGTGTCATTTAATCCAACATTAACAAGCAATGCAAATACTGTTAAAATCGTTCCTATGCCTGCAAACCAGATTCCCTTTCTGCTATGTTTATACGCGCTAATAAAAATACCAAAAATAACTCCTATTACTCCGATTAAGAATATTACAAGAACAACAGGCATTTCAATAAAATTATGCAAGTATTTATAAGATTCAAAAGAAACAATTTTTGTTTGGCTATCGTATGCAAATCCATCCATTAGCAGCATCCTTATTATGAAAAAAAGAAAAAATAAAAGAAAAAAAATAGTATTTATTTTTAACTGTTTTACAGATCTGACATATATTTCTTTATTTGAAATATTGTTTATTATATAAAGCGCTCCAAGTACTCTTGCAAGAAAAAATATGCCAAGCCCAAGAGCAATGTTATCAATATTGAGCGCAGCTTCAAGACCTCTTAAGGGGTTTTGCCATTTTGACAAATTATATTCTGTAACAAAAAATTCTGAACCTTTAAAAAATGTAGCTACCGCCATTCCAAGTAATATTACTCCTAAGCTTCCATTTATAAAAAGAAAAGCATCAAAAGTTTTTTTACCAAGAAAATTAGAAGGTTTACTTCTAAATTCATAAGAAACAGCTTGTATTATAAAGCAGAATAAAATAATTATCCATACCCAGTAAGCGCCTCCAAAACTAGTAGCGTAAAAAAGAGGAAATGCCGCAAACAAAGCGCCTCCAAATGTTACAAGTGTTGTAAAAGTAAATTCCCATTTTCTTCCCAAGGAATTAATAACAAGGTTTCTTTCATCATTTGTTTTAGTTATACTGCCGATAAGTGTTTGTCCTCCCTGTACAAATAATAAGAAAACTAGAAAGCCACCCAGAAGGGATATGATAATCCACCAATACTGCTGGAGTTGTAAATATGTTAATGAATCAAACATTGGTTTCTCCTTTCGGTCCTAATTTAATTTGTGATAGCATTATTTTAATTTCGGCAATAAGAAGTATTGTAAACAAAGTAGCAAATAAACAGAAAGTAATAAAAACGCTTGATGCATCAATATTAGATGTTGCTATAATAGTGGGAAGCAAATCCTGAATTGCCCAAGGTTGTCTGCCCATTTCTGCTACAATCCATCCTGATTCCGATGCAATAAACCCGAGAGGCAGCGACCAGAGGGCTAATTTAAGCCAAAATCGTTTTTTACATATTTTATTTTTTATTGAAAGGAATAAAATTAATGCAAATAATAGAATAAAAAAGAAACCAAGTATTACCATTATATGAAAACTGTAAAATGTAAAAGGTACATTAGGTAATATGCTATTAGGATCATTCAAATATCCGTAACCAATATATTTATAATTGCTCTCGAACACATTTTTAGCGCTATCGGCAAGTAATGAATTTTTATCATTTTTAGCTTTTTTATAAGCGGAAAGTGCTGATATGGCTATTTTACCTTTTGCAATTTTTTCTTCGGCAGAAATAATTTTATTTTCTGTATTTCCTAAGACCAGATCTTTCAATCCCGGGACAAAAGCCTCGCTGTTCCTGAAGCTTAGCAAAGAAAGTAGTTTTGGTATTTCAATTTTGAAAATAAAAGGATTTTCTTTATTATCAATAGTTTTTGAGGGATTTAAAATTCCAAAAATCACTAAATCAGCGCCATTTTTTCCATCATATAATCCTTCAATAGCTGCAAGTTTTACAGGCTGCTTTTCTGCTATTATAACAGTTGAGCTATCACCTGTGAATACCAGAAAAACGGAAGATATAAGACCGAAAGTGGCGCCTATCAGAATACTTTTTTTTGCTAATAATTCATGTCTTCTTTTTAATAAATACCAACTGCTGACAGCCAGTACGAATAGAGAACCTACAACATAAGCCGAAGATATAGTGTGAAGGAATTTAAAAACTGCAAAAGGGGAGAAAAGCACTTGCCAAAAATCGAGCATTTCGCTTCTGGCAGTATCAGGATTGAAATGCATACCAACAGGATTTTGCATCCATGAATTTGCAACAAGTATCCACAATGCTGAAAGGTTAGAACCTATCGCTACTAACCATGTAGAAAAAAGATGAAATTTTTTACTCACTTTATTCCATCCAAAAAACATAACGGCAATAAAAGTGGATTCAAGAAAAAATGCCATTATGCCTTCTATTGCTAAGGGAGCACCGAAAATATCGCCAACATACCACGAATAGTTTGACCAGTTAGTGCCGAATTCAAATTCGAGGATTATGCCGGTTGCCACGCCAATAGCGAAATTTATGCCGAACAGTTTCATCCAGAATTTTGTAATATTTTTCCATTCCTCTTTTCCTGTTCGTATATATATGCTTTCCATTATTGCAATAATGAAAGACAGACCGAGAGTTATAGGAACAAAAAGCCAGTGATATATAGCCGTGAGCGCAAACTGTGCCCGCGACCAGTGGATTAATGATAAGTCAAGGTTTTCTAACATTCTATTTTGTTTTGGTTAGCTGTTCAATTACATAATTGCTTCTTTCGTTGTCGTTGTTAAATTTTGATTTCAGAAAATTTGGGAAAAAAAGCAATTTTAATACAAAAAACATTATCAATAACTTAATAGCTATTATTATAAGCAGCTTCTTTGCTAAGCTGCTATTGTTGAATCCATCATAATAAAAATGAAAAACTTTTGATATAATGTTGTTATTTGCCATTAAATTTGTATAAATATTAAAGAAAATAATCCTAAAAAAATTACGCTAAAAAAGTTCTTTTCTTCAATGATATTTTCAAAATGTTATAAACCGTTTGCTTAATATTTACAAGTATTTCACATATTCAGTTTATGTTTTTTTTGTTCTAATTTATTAAGCAAATATACTGTTATATTTTTATATAGTATTTGTGTACCTTTTAAAATTGATGTAAATTTGCATAAAGTTAAAATCAAATTAGCAAAAAAATAATTTGTATGAATACAGTTTTTAATATCCTGTTGATTTCCGGCAAATCTTTAACATCTTGAAGCAATTACCTTACAATGAAAGAAAGAAGTAAGCGAAAATTCTGGGAAAAAAGAAATTGACAATACTGCTTTAGATATAGTTACTAAAGTGGAAAATAAAATAATATGCAGAACTTTTGATGCAGTAAAACTGGATTTATCTAATTTTTAAATTTAATCGTAATGAAGCGAACCAAGCATAATGCTTTTATTTACGCAAACATCTTGGTTTATTGCTACGATGCAAATCTTTCTTTAAAAATAGAAAGAGCTACTGATTGGAATTTTTAATAACAAATACCTAAGAATTAACATCCTGATAAATAACGCTTAGCAAAGTTTGACCTACTGCTTTTAGTGTATTTTTATTAATTCCGTTCATATTATCTTTTAAAGTATGCCAATATTTGTAAAATCCTGATGGAGTGTTTGAATCGTAATGTATAATATCTATTGTTGGGATTTTAGCTATTTTGTTAATGTATAAATG
>JAAXXA010000456.1 GCA_013334735.1 Bacteroidota bacterium | reverse complement strand
CTTATGGACGGGCACATGTCCATAAGAATAATATCATATTTATTTAGTTCAAATTTTTCAATTACTTGTAAACCGTTATTAGCGGTATCAACAATGAAACCGTGTTTCGTAAGTAAATATTTAATGTAAATTTGGTTAATAACATTATCTTCTGCCAACAAAATTCTGATATTTGTTTTATCGGATGTCATATCTTTTGAAAAATCAATTTAAAATTTGCACAAAATTAATAAACTATTTGAATATTTAACTAATTTATCGATATTTTTATTGTTCTTAAAGTATTATTTGTGGAAATTCTGGCAAAATAAATGCCTTTTTTTACTCTATCGGGCATTACAATAGGTATAGAGTGATTTCCTGCTGTAAATTCTTTCCCCGAAATAGTTTTAATGTTTTCTCCAAGTATGTTGAAAATATTTATTTCAATAAATGAAGGTACGTTTAAGGAAAAATAAACGGATGTATTTTCGTTAGCCGGATTAGGTGAAATATAACAAAAATTAAATGGATTTTCATGATCAATAATATTGTCTGAATTTCTATATTTATTAATATATTCAAAAGAGGCAATTGATAAAAATGCGTCACTTTTTGAAACATTCATAACAGGGATGCTCATATTGTCTGCAAGCCATTTGTATTCTTTTTCAACCCTGTCCTGAGCAAAACCAAAAATAAGCGAATCAATATAAATTGTATCGTGAATATATTTTGTGGAAAACACCCGGGTTGCCTGAAAAGTATCATAGGGAGTAATAATTGTTCCCCATCCGTCAACAGAATTAACTCTTTTAATTGTTTGCGCGTAATATCCGAAACTTGGAATTTGAACATTGTAAGAAAAAGTTGAAGAATCCATTTCCCCATAAGTTATTGGAAAGTGATACCAAACATCAGGATCATCATATTTCAAAGGAGCCGGAATTCCATTGATTTTTGCAGCCAAACCAAGTTGCGAAAATGAAGAAGAAGAACTTTTATAAAAATTATAAACTTCAGTAAATTTAAAATTAGGTATTATTGTAATATCCGGTCGAGGTTCTGCCATACTGGAATTGTAGAAAGCTAATAAGTATAAGGCAGGGGTGGAGTAAACGCTTACAAAAGAATCAATTTTTTGTTGAGTTGAAATAAGTGATGAAAAATCCCATAAATAGTTTGTACCGGTAGAGGCATAATCAATACTTGGATTGTAAGCTGTACTGGTTCTGATTGTATCTCCTACAAGCGGCATATCGTTTTGGTCAATTATTGGCTGGGCAAAAACATTGAAAAATAAAGTAATTGCGAAAAAGAAAGATAAAATTGTTTTCATAATGTATATAAGTTAGTGTCTGTTTGTAAACTCATCGTATTAAAATATATAGTGCAAATTTTAAAATGCAAAATCTAAAGTGCAAAATTCAAAAAACAGTATAAGCGTTGATAATTCTAAGTCTTATAAATTTACAATTTGCATTTTAACTTTTGCAATTTTACCCTGAGCGTAGTCGAAGGGTTGCAATATTTTTATTTTTACTTTAAGTACTCTAAACTCCAAGTACTTTAGGCACTTCTTTTACTCATATCTTAATGCTTCAATAGGATCAAGGTTAGCAGCTTTAATAGCAGGGTAAATGCCTGATACAAGTCCTACGATAAAACAAAGTAATAATCCGCCAATTATCCAAATCCAAGGAATAATAAAAGCGCCGCCAACAAAAATTGAAATAATATTTCCAATAGGAATTCCCAGTATTATTCCTAATAATCCTCCGAATTGGCAAATAATAATTGCTTCAACAAGAAATTGTTTTTTTATTATTGCTTTGGTCGCTCCTACAGCTTTACGGATACCAATTTCCCTTGTTCTTTCAGTAACAGAAACAAGCATAATATTCATCAGACCAATAGCGGCGCCTAAAAGAGTAATTAATCCAATAATAGTAGCGGCAAGGGTTACAAATTTGATATTTTCAAAAAGCATATTTGCAATACTGTCGCTTTTGGTTACTTCAAAATTGTCGTCGTCGCCAATGTTAACTTTTCTTATTACACGAAATAATCCTTTAGCTTCTTCAATACATTTGCTCAAAAGTTTAGGGTTTTTTACCAATACACTTATAGAGTAAGTCATATTTGGTTTTGAAAAATATTGTCTTACATTAACAAGGGGTACAATACAATTTTTATCTCCGCTGAAACCGAAACTTGAACCTTTTGATTTAAGAACTCCTATTATTTTATATTTTCCGGGACCTATAGAAACTTCCTGTTC
This sequence comes from Bacteroidota bacterium, assembly GCA_013334735.1. Classification (GTDB taxonomy): domain Bacteria; phylum Bacteroidota; class Bacteroidia; order Bacteroidales; family CG2-30-32-10; genus JAAXXA01. The sequence goes on along the minus strand of JAAXXA010000456.1, from coordinate 1,088 downwards.
AACAGGATTTTCATTATTTTTAAAAAGATTTTTAACAAGCTCGCTTCCAATGATAACAACATTAGCTCCGCTATTAACTTCCTGAACAGAGAAATTTCTGCCAGTAGATAATTCATTTCCCGAAGTTGCTATATAATTTTCATCTACACCCATAACTCCGATATTAGGATTGGTTTTCTCTGATTTAAACTTAAGAGTAGCTAGATGAGTTGCAAAAGTGGATATGGAAGTCAGAGCCTGAAAATCAAAATCTTTTTTGAATTTGGAGGCTTCCTGAAAAGAAATAGACTCGAATCGTCTGGGTTTGCTTTCACCATTTCCGATTGTTATTTTTAATTCGCGGTTTTTAATTGTAAAAGTACTTGCCCCCATTTGAGTAAAGTTACTATTTATTGAATATTTAAGCGAATCAATAGATGTCAAAATACCAACAAGAGCCATAATTCCAAAAGCAATAATTAAAATTGTTAAGATGGTTCTAAGCAGGTGGCTTTTAATAGATATAAAAGCGATATTGATATTTTCGAAAAGATGTAAATTCACAATTAATATTAAAAATTTGTAAATTAATGTTTACAGCAAAAATAAGAAAATATTAAATAAAAGAAAACTTATTAATGGGCATCTCTAAAAATTCTGTTCAGGTTGTCATATCAAACGAACACTGGGCGGAGCCGAAGTGGCATTGAGATATCTAAAGCATTTATTATCTAATAGATTTCTCTCTATAGTCGAAATGACAAAAGAGGGAGAATGAGTTTTTAGAAGTTACCTAATGCAAAAAATGAAAAGGAGTTATTTTAAAAAAAGCATAAGCCGACGACATGAATATTGACCAGCAAAAAACGGAAAAAATAAGACTAAATAAAACGGTTTTCTTATTTTTATAATATTTGTTCGCGAGAAAAGTGCCAAGAGGTATTGATAACAAAACAGGAGTAAGTATTGCAATTCCCCACAAGCCATATTTTTTTCTTGATATAACAAGAAATTTATTTTTTAAAGAAAATATTTTTTTATATTTTTTTGTTGAAGGAATTGATACTTTTTGCTGAACGTGTTTTGAAAAATACAATTTAATAAAAGGC
>JAAXXA010000455.1 GCA_013334735.1 Bacteroidota bacterium | reverse complement strand
TTTTAAACAAAGATGTGAATTCAAATTTCAGACCGTCAAACAACCCTTTATCGCTAAGTTTTATTTCAGGAATAACTAATAATGCCATGAATGATAATGTCATAAATGGAGCTGTTAAATTGCTGCCGATTTTTTTTACCTGCTTATTTATATTTTCGTATTTATCTGCTACAAGATAGCCGTCTTCAACCGACATAAGCCCTGCAACAGGCAGTGAAAGGATGCTCGAAATGTTTTTATTTGCAACAGAAACACCGCCTTTATTCTCAATAATTAAATTTACGGCTTTAACAATGCTTTCATCATCGAAGCCAACAGCAATAATATTATGACTATCATGCGCAACAGTTGAGGCAATTGCTCCTTCTTTTAGCCCGAAATTTTTAATGAATCCAACAGACGGTTTTGCCGGATTATAGCGATTCATTACAATAATTTTCAAAATATCGTTTTCAATATCACTAACAACTAAGCCATGTTCTGTTTTCGCGGGTAATTCAAGGCATTTTGTGATCAACTGCCCTTCAAATGCTTCAATAACTCTTATTGTTTCTCCAACCGCTTCAACAGCTATGTCTTTTATATTTATTTTGTTACAGTTAAAAGCATTTATGGGTTGCTGTAAAACTCTTTCAATAAAGGTTTTTCCATTTTCCGTTACTTTAACTCCTTTTATAAAAGTACTCAGTACTTTAAAATCAATAATATCTTCAACAATAATAAAATCAGCATCATCATTAGGTTGAAGCAAGCCCACGTTTAAATTGTAATGTTTAACAACGTTATATGAAAGGGTTTTAATTACTTTTATTGCATCATAACCTTTAGCAACTGCTCGTTTAGCTATTTCGTTCAAATGTCCTTTTGCAAGATCATCAGGGTGCTTATCATCGGAGCAAAACATAATATTATCGGCATAATTTTCTAAAAGACCAATAAGTTCCTCGAAATTTTTAGCAGCGCTACCTTCACGAATCAAAATTTTCATTCCGTATTTTATTTTATCAATAGCTTCTTCCATACTGAAACATTCGTGATCAGTTGAAATACCTGCGCTTGCATATTTGCGGGCATCTTCACCTTTTAGCCCGGGCGCGTGTCCGTCAATTGGTTTTCCATATTTTTTGGCAATTGCAATTTTTGCCATTACTTCTTTATCATTAAACAAAACTCCGGGAAAATTCATCATTTCGCCCAGAAAACTAATATCCTCAGATTTTAACAACTCTTCTGTTTCCAAAACACCTAGCGAAGCCCCTGTACTTTCAAATGGAGTTGCAGGAACACAAGATGGCGCGCCAAAATAAAATTTAAATGGAACTTTTTTCCCGTTGTCTATCATGTATTTCACTCCATCTATTCCAAGCACATTAGCTATTTCGTGTGGGTCTGAAACAGATGCAACAGTGCCATGAACTACTGCAAGTCTGGCAAATTCAGATGGCAGAAGCATAGAACTTTCAATATGAACATGAGAGTCGATAAAACCGGGCATAATATAAAGTTCGCTATCTGTGGCGCCTTCTATAACCGATTTTATTTTTCCGTTTTCAACTACAACGGTTCCTTTAATAATTTTCCCGTTGACTACATCAACTATTTTTCCTGAAAATGAAGTAGAATTATTCATAATTAAAATTTTAAGTGCCTAAAGTTTGGAGTGCCTAAAGTGCCTAGAGTTAAGACTATATAAGCATTACTTTAGGCACTCCAAACTTTAGGCACTATAAGTACTCATTAATATTTTTGTTCTTAATTTTTTACTTCTGCTATGTTATTTGCCAACTGACCGCATGCAGCGTATATATCTTCCCCCCTACTTTTCCTTATATTCACAATAATATTTTTCGACTCCAAATATCCAGCAAAAGCTTTAACTTTAATATCCTTTGCTTTTTGAAAACCTGTTCCTGCAACTTGGTTATATTCGATAATATTTACTTTACAGGGAAAGTTCCTGCATAAATCTGCAAGCTCTTTAGCATCCTCCATCGAATCGTTAAAACGATCGAATATCAGGTATTCTAATGTTATGCGATTTTTGGTTTTTGTATAATAATATTTTAAAGCTCCGATAAGAAGCCCTAATGAGTTTTGTTCGTTTACAGGAATAATTGTGCTTCTTTTTTTATCACTCGCGGCATGTAATGATAATGCAAGGTTGAATTTTATATCATCATCTCCCAGTTTTTTTATCATTTTAGGAAGCCCCACGGTTGAAACAGTGATACGTGAAGGAGACATATTTAACCCATCGGGAGATGTTATCCTTTCAATAGCTCTAAGTATATTGTCATAATTTAGCAAAGGTTCGCCCATACCCATTAAAACTATGTTTGTAAGATGATAACCGTATCGCTCGCTTGCTTGCTTTGAAATAATTACTACCTGATCATAAATTTCGTCGAATGTTAGATTTCTCGTAAACCCAAGCCTTCCGGTAGCGCAAAATTTACATGCAAGTGAGCATCCTACCTGCGATGAAATACAAGCTGTCATCCGATTTTCGGCAGGGATTAATACTCCTTCAACAACATTATTATCAATCAGTTGAAAAGAATATTTAACAGTTTTATCACTTCCGACCAATGTTTCTTTAATTTTAACAGTATTAAAATCAAAATGTTCTTTTAAATGTTTGCGTGTAGCTATTGAAATATTAGTCATATCATCAAAGTTGTGCGCCGATTTTTTCCACAACCAATCCCATACCTGTTTTGCGCGAAAAGGTTTATCCCCATAGGAAACAAAATGTTCAACAAGTTGTTCGAGCGAAAGATTTCGGATATCGCCTCCGTCATTTTTTTGCATGATATTTTTTTCTTTTTAAAAACAGAAAAAATATTCTGTTTTTGCAAAGATAAACAGATAATACCAATTGTAAATATAAAATAGCCCAAGAATATTTTATATTATATAATGGTAATGCCGTTGCTACATGAAAATAGACCAATCCGGTAGGCTGGGCAGGCAGGTGTAAACGAGAAATATATTATTAATCAATATATAATTTATTGGCGTTTTTTATTTTTTGTTGAGGGTTCAAACAATTGAAAATAAAAAAAAAGAGAATTTTTTACAATTAAATGATTTTTTTTTTTAAATTTGTCAGACCAAAATTTGTATTTGCATCTTCAATTAAGAATAAATAAAAATTCAATAAGCAAATAAGAGATTACTAAACAATAAATTTATTTACAAAAAACACAATCAAATATGAAAAAAATGATATTAATAATTATAGGGACAATCCTTACAACATCAATATTTTCGCAAACGCTTACACCGACCGTAATAGCATCTTCAGGCGGGTATTTCGTGGCGGGACGTTCCACCTTGTCTTTTACA
>JAAXXA010000454.1 GCA_013334735.1 Bacteroidota bacterium | reverse complement strand
TAACAACATTACCATAATACTGTCTGAAATTATTTAATACAATACTACTTATTTTCATCTTCAATAGTTTTTTCAATTTCAGAATCAATTGTTTGTTGAATATAGTGATTACGCTTTTGTAGCTTTTTTACTCTTTCCGATTGCAAAAGTCTTTCCATGAAATTATAATCTATTCCATTTGAAAAACATATAGACTTTAATTCATCAATTTGCTTATTTCTAATACGGTCAATATTTTCCATTATTTACTACGGTTGAATTTTCGATTATCAAATATTTATCTACTTCCAACTGTCTTATCACTAATAACGCATCATCAGAAGATAAATTAGTTTTCGATGATACGAAATTGATTAAGTCATTGATAAATAATTGTTCTTTATTTCTTAGAAAAGCCATAATAGATTTTCCTAAAAACCTTGGAATTGTGTAGTATTTCTGGTACTCCGGATATTTACTTTTGATTTTTAAACCAACAAATGACTGTGGAAATAATTCAAAAGTCCCAGATTCATCAAGTTTTAAATTCGCATGAATATTCTTAGCATTTGTATCTCGAAATCTGTTGATATGTTCAGTTATTTCGAAAATATGTTTTGGAGAATTGAAATTTAAAAGATATTCTTCAGTAATACTCCTTATTGTCCCCCCTTTTATAGATTCATTATCTTCCCAGTTTTTTAATCCATATGTGCTACTCCTTCCAAAATATATTAGATTAGGGGCTCTTTGGCAACTACCTCTTAAAGCTTTTGCATTTTTTGTAACATCAGGAAAATTTGCGTTTAGTATCTCATATATTTGATAAACAGTTAACGGTTCATTTTTATCTCCCAAAATATCATACACATATTCGAATACTTGTTTTTTTGTGTTTCGTTTAAAAGTGATTTGTTCGTATCGGTCTAATGTTAATACAAACTCATTATATAAAATATGTTCTGCAATCGGAATTATACTCATTAAGTCCCCTGAATACTCAACCTTTAAAAACTTATGCAAGTAGGTCTCAAAATGAAATGAATAATCTTCCTCAATTCTTTCAGATAAACGCTTATCAATATCATTTACAAATGCTTCAAAATCATACAAATTGAACAATTCATTTTTGATTAAATATGTTGAACACCAGTTGTGCTGTACTCCTCTCGCTTTAGCTGAATTAAAAATTGCACTTTCAATGTTCCCAACAATTTTTAATGAATCTTCAAATAAAATTGAGAAAATCAAATTAATGAATAAATGGTTGAATGTGTTTTTCTCTTTCTCATTAATCTCACAAACCAATTCTTCTGTTAGTAATATGAAATCATTTGTAAAGTCAATACCGTATAAATTTATGGCTTCTAATTCAAACCCTTTAATGAATGCAAATTTTTCTCTTAATTCATCAAGTAATCTATTTTTTATTTGCCTCATTCTTTCTTTTGTAACGTTGCATATTACAGCGATTTCCTCCAATGTTTTGGCATTATTCTCCTGCCAAAAATTTAAACCTTTTTCAAATACCTCTTTTTCCTTGTTAGTGAATACTAATTCGCGATTTATTAAAACAAGCAAGGCTTTAAAAAGAGGTAGTCTATTTTCTAAATTATAATTATTGAAAATTTCTTTTAAAACATCTTGCTCAACATCAAATTTTCGTTTCAGATAAGTACTAAACAACTCAATTGTAAGCTCTTTTTCATCATTAAAAACACTTATTAGCTCTAATTGGTCTCTGAGATTTTTGAAAAAGTCTTTAAGTTCTTCTTCGGTTTTACCACCAACATTCCTGAAGTTTTTAATGTCGAAATTAGGATTTATTATTATTTCATATAAGCTTTTTAACGAGGCATCAGAATTGGCGAAAACTTTAATGGCATTATTTGCCCTTTTAGATAATTCTTTAAGCTGAGAATTTATAACGTTATTTAGAATCTGCTTTTGTCTGGCCGTTAAAATTTCTAGTTGTTTTTGAAGAGGATTTTCAGTTACAGTTTTTATTGCTTTAATTAAAAAATTTTCATTTCTCTTACAAAGTTTAATAAGCTCTATATTCGATTTTTGTCCGCAATTTCTTAGACTTAAAAAGTTATTATTTTCCCCATAATAGGAAAGAATTGCAGTCAAATCTTTTAGCCCATTCCATTCACATACATTTGTTGAACGAACACTAAGGTTTTCAATCTTAGATAATTGCTCAATACTTATATTTTCTTTTGTATCGTCCATTATCACATATACGAAATCATTTGCGGGATGGAAAATTGCACTCTTTTGCAAATTTTGTATTGTTGGTCGACTTGTGCGATTTGTAAATGTGCGCAATGTTTGTTGGCTTCCCTAACTTTTCCGAAGGGCAGAGGCGGTCGGGTAAAAAAACTAATTTTCTCTTGCAGAAACTCTCTAACAATTCTAATATATCGTCAGTTAGATTTTTCATTTTTTAATCTGCTTGTCAATATTCAGTAGTCTTTTTACACCTACCCCTAACTTGCTTATATGCGCTACTCTATTGCTCTTTACATCCCATATCTGACGAATACTAGCAACAAAGTAGCATCTTATTGATAGGTTCCTCCTTGTAGCGTTTCTTACAAACACAGGGCTCTTTGAGGATTTTAATGGGAAAAAATTGAGCCCCAGTAATACCGAATCATACTTGGCTAACTCATTTTACAAAAAATAAATATACGATTACCGACAAAGCACAGCAAGAAAAAACAGTAATTCTATTGCATAGGCACTACTATTTACGAGCCTCACGCCTCCGGCTTCACAGGCAATACGAGACGGAATCCCCAGAAATCGTTGACCGCTTTGGAAACAACAAAGGAGCGTTGCGATGAGCGGAAAGCGAACTTGTCTGGATAACGCCAGCAGCCGCCCCGTTCCTGGCGGAGAGTTTCTTCACCGGATGCGGGGTTTGCGGAAACCGTTTCTTCGTACCAGATGGAACACCACTCCATGACGTTGCCGCTCTGGTTCTAGGGGACAGACTGCGGGACGTTCCTGAAATCATTAAGTTACTTGCAGCCAGCAAGGGCAGCTGTTTGATAATCTGATACACTGCCTTTGCCGACACCCCAAATAGCGGAGCCGTCTCCGAACAAGAAATCGGTAAGGAACGAGGGCCTGAATGGAGAGAGGCTTGGTTGACCGCTTTTACAGAAGGATATGCGCATGATTGGTCATCAGCGCCCAGGCATAGATATTCGTTCCTGTTTTCAGAGCAACTGCCCCCATTCTGGATACGAATATGTCACGATCTTCATCGTCGGCAACGATCTCTCTTTTTTCGATCCCCCGTATAATCACATGATGCAACGTGCCTGGCGAATCGAGTCGTGGACCTCTCGGCATGCC
>JAAXXA010000453.1:2872-3359 GCA_013334735.1 Bacteroidota bacterium | reverse complement strand
CGGCGGATAAATATAAAACTTTTTCATTATATCAGCGCGTAAACGAAATATCTCATCCTCTAATGAACAACCAATAAAAAATAAATTAAACCTAAGCATTACGTGCTGCATAAATAATGATATACGGGGATTACTAAAATATGTTTCTTCATATGATTTCGTTCCAAGTACATAATACCCGCTATCAACTGAACCATGAATTTTAACAAAAGGTTTGTTATTACTAAAATCTAAAAAAATGTTACCAAAGTTTTGCGCATTGGGGGCATATAGCTTATAATAAAATTTTTTTTGTCTGGGGATCCAATCATCTATCAACGTATCGTAGTTCGTAGTTATCAAACCTGCCCACGGAATTCTTAATAGATTATCAAGTCTTTTTTTCATTCTTTTTATACCGCAACTACCAACATAAGCTTTTTTGCAATTATCGCGATCAAATCGTTTTGAATTATACCGCATGCAGACCTTCATGAGTACATTTCAA
>JAAXXA010000453.1:0-2862 GCA_013334735.1 Bacteroidota bacterium | reverse complement strand
TTTTGAAATGTACTCATGAAGGTCTGCATGCGGTATAATTTTTATGAGAATATCTGCCGCATCATCTAATCTACCTTCTGACATTAATACATGTGCTGATTCCAACAAGGGTTTTCTTGTATTATCAGATTGACTTCGCTCAACCTCTTTGATTAACCACCCGATCAAATCAAACCATCCTGGCATATTGCAAGGCATTGAGAAACCGGCCCCAACAAAAGCAATACATTGTTTTTGTGTTATTCGCTCAACAAAAGTGTCAGGTATTTTCATTTGAACTTAATTCAAGAACTGATTTTATACTATTATTTATTTTTTGTGATATTTCAGCATATTTTTTCTTTTTCGCTTTTATTATCAATAATTGATTTGATAAACCTTGTAGCTTTAAATAATCATTTTTTGTTGCTTTATTTTTCCTCCACTGGTTTTCCGCGACATTTAATAGCAAATTAATTGTTTCTTGTAATGAAGGATAAAATTCATCAGAAAAATTAGGGCATATAGCATTTTTTTGCTCAACAAAAAGTAACATTGCCACACTCATTGAATAATAGCCAGTTGAAGCAGATATCGTACACTTTATACTTTCAGCCAACTCTCTATGAGTATAATTTAATACTCGCGCAATACCATCTATATTATTTATTGGGACTTCTTTAGAGCTTCTTGTTAACCTCAATAGTCTTGGTAAAGCTATAACATTACCACTAAAGATTGGCATATAATCTGTATGACGTTTATTTTCTTTCATAGTAAACGCCATCTTATTTCTGAGAAATCCGTCAACTTGATTACGCTTCATTTATAATATTGTTTCAATTCAAATCAACTGCCAAATAATATCTAAGTTGTTTAAATACTTTTGCAGCATATCCAACAATACTTAAAGAATCTGCTGCTATAAAATCATTATATTGTTCCACAATAATATCAGCAAGTTCTTCTAATGCATCTTCAACAGTTGCTCCCTGCCCTGGAATAATAAGTCCTAAATTTGGGGCCTCAGCAGTTACTAACCCTGCTTTTCTATCTTCCTCACAAATAACACGTATAGGATGAACAACCCTATAAGGCAATGGAAGCGATGTTATGTAAGTCTGCCGAGTTGGTCTTATGCTAGATCTAATCCAATCCATCATTTTCCCTTCATCATTAGGCAACAAAAAACCTTCATTTGCTGCCTTCTCGCCTAATTCTTCATTTGAATCTAAAGCCATTTTATAAAGTTGACGCTCAATATCGTTCCATGGCTTATCGACATCAATCTCTAATTTAGGATACCAATTAATTAATTTTATACCCATTTCTTTTGCTCTTTTTTTATAACTTGGTTCTTTACTGTAAACAGAACAAACGTAATGTGGTAAATCCGGTAAAAGCTTAGATGTATATTGAATCAAATCAAGACCATCATATATATCATGATCAGCATCTTGTGTACGAGGAGTAAATGAAATATCAGAAAGAATTGCATCTAAATGAACTCTGTTTTCTGAAACAACCGAATGTGCTTCTTTCAAGTTATCAATAGTTAAAACACCAAGACTAGTGTTTTCATAAAAGCGCCTACTAATAATATCAAGCATAGCAGGATCATCATCTACAATAAGAACTGTCGGAGCGAAGGTCTGTTGCATAAGTCACCTCTTTATTGGAATAATAATTTGAAAAAAAGCAGTTTTAGGATCTTTTAAATCTATATCACCGTTAAAATATGTATTAAGAAGATTTCTTGAAATAGTTAAGCCACGCCCAGTTCCTTTTTCCTTTGATGTAGCTCCTAACTCAAAAATATCTTTAGGATCTTTAAAAATTGACCTATCAATACCATTTCCCTCGTCCCAATATTTTATTATAATACGCATTTCTTCCCCTACTTTACCATGCTCAGCATGCACATGAACAGTGTTTTTTCGCGTATTACGTCTATCTCGCTGAGCATCAATTGAATTTATTAGAAGATTAAATAAAATTTGAACAAATACAGGACGAACACCACATATTTTTATTTTTTCGGAGACCTGTATATCCATACTCATATTATACCTATCTAGTGCCTGCTGCATTGTAGACACAACTTCTTGAATAGCTTCAAAAAGAGAAAAACATTGATCCTCATCTCCCGTTCCCTTTTCTGACATAAATAATGAATTCACATTACTCAAACTTTTAACTACAAAACTTATATCCTCTTTAGTCTTATCAGCCATTTCTTTAATAGCATTAAAAGACTGGCTCATTTTAAGTGCTTTTTTTACACTATTCAAAAACCTTTCGTAGCTACTCATGACAGCCATTGCTTTATGTCCTAAATCGTGAGCCAGCAATGTTACTATCTCAGCACGCGCAGACATTTCAGATTCAATCTTTAAAATATTATTAGTAAAACTTAATTCTTCCGTAATTTTTTCTAGTTTTTTTTGTTCATCATACAATGCAATTAAATTTCCTGATTGTTTACATAATGATCTTGCTAGAGCAATATCTCTCCATGAAAACCGATGTGGGTATCTATAAAAAAAACTCAATGTACCTACTGCAGTCTCGCTAATCATAGTATTAACTTCTGATTCTAATCTAAAAACACAATATGCCTGAATACCTATTTCCTTTAATTTTTCTTCAATATCTTTTGATATTTCAGTGCCAGAATAAAATGGATCTTTATAATCCTCTATCATTCCAACTGTCCAGCTATAATCTTTATCTTTAAAAACAAGTTTTGTTATTTGTTCACCAACAGAATTACGTTCTAAAAGCATATCATTAACATATCCACTGTACTCAACTGGTTCCATATATTCGCTTTGAGGGTTATAAATTCTCAATATAGCACCACAAGCAGCAAAAGCTAATAAA
>JAAXXA010000452.1 GCA_013334735.1 Bacteroidota bacterium | reverse complement strand
AGTGAGGAACGGACAATACGAAGATGCGATGATGCTTCATCTGGAAGATATTCCTTTACCGGGAAGCCTTGGACGCGCCTGCTATGCGCCTTGCCAGAGTGCATGTACGAGAGCAAGCCTTGAAGCGCCTGTGGATATTAGAAAAATTAAAAGATTTTTTTCGGATTATTATTATGAAAAATATCCTGAACCATTAGAAAAAAAGATTGAAAATAAAACAGGGAAAAAAGTTGCAGTTGTTGGTTCAGGTCCGGCAGGACTCACTGCAGCTTACCATCTTGCGCTTAAAGGTCATTATGTAAAAATATTTGAATCAGCGCCGGTATTGGGCGGTATGTTAATGCTCACACTTCCCGAATACAGACTTCCGAAAAATATTGTTGAAAGGGATATTAAAAATATTACCGCTCTAGGGGTTGAATTCGAAGTGAATAAGAAAATTGAAAACCTTAATTCATTAAAAAGCGAAGGATTCGACAGCATATTCGTTTCTGTTGGAACTCATGAAACAAGTAAATTGGGAGTGGAAGGCTCCGATTTGGAAGGAATAGTTTCGTGTTTGGATTTTTTAAGAAATGCTAATTTATCAAAAAAAATAAATTTATCCGGTAAAAAAGTAATGATCATCGGTGGTGGCAATACAGCTATAGATGCAGCAAGAACTTCAATAAGAATGGGCGCTGCAAAAGTAACAGTTGTTTATAGGCGCAGCAGAGAAGAGATGCCTTGTTTTGAACCGGAAATAAGAGAAGCGGAGGAAGAGGGCGTTGAACTTTTATTGTTAAGAAATCCGATAAAATTTATTGGAAATAGTGGAAAAGTTGAAAAAGTTCAGCTTGTTAAAATGCAGTTGGAAAAGCCTGATGAAAGCGGAAGAAAAAGACCTGTTCCTGTTGATGGTTCGGAATATTTTGAAGATGTGGATTTTGTTGTTGAAGCAATAGGTTTACAACCTTCAACTTCTGTTTTTTCTAATGAAATAGGACTTAGCAAAGGTGGTACAATTAAAGTTAATGAAAAAACATTGCAAACTTCCAATTCATTTATTTTTGCCGGAGGTGATGGAGTTACAGGTTCTTCAACAATTATAGAAGCAGCAGGGCAAGGGAAAAAGGCAGCGTTTTTTATTGATAAATTTTTAAATGGTTTGAATCCTGAAGATTTTGAATTTGGGGACAAACTACCCGCTGTTGACAAGAAAAAAATATTACAGAGAAAAGATATAAAAACTCTTGCTGCTATTCATGAAAAATCACGTTCTGTAAAAGAACGAATAAATAATTTTGATGAAGTTGAAAACACATATAGTGAAGATGAAGTATTACTTAGTACTCAGCGTTGTTTGGATTGCAGTAACTGCAGAGAATGTCATCAATGTTTGAATGCTTGTCCTGCAAATGCTATTGATTTTTCTCAGAAAAAAGAAACAATTACAGCTTCAGCAAAATCAATAATTGTTTCATCGGGATTCAAATTATTTAAACCTGAAGGCAAACCTGAGTACGGATATAATAAATTTCCCAATGTTATTGATTCACTTCAGATGGACAGGCTTATAGCGCCAACAAGGCCTTTCAACAGCGTGTTGAGACCGGGAGACGGAAAAGTGCCTGATAATATTGCTTATGTTTTATGTACTGGATCGCGAGATTCAAGTATGGAAAATAAATCGTGCAGCGAGGAATGCTCTAATAATCCTATATGTTCTCAGATATGCTGTATGTATTCGATCAAGCAAGCCCAGTTGCTGATGGGCGCATTGCCTATGGCAGATATTACAATTTACTATATTGATATAAGAGCGTTTGGTAAGGGATACGAAGAGTTTTTCCAACAATCGCGATCAATGGGTGTTAATTTCGTTAAAGGAAAAATTGCAAAAATCAGTGAAAACGAAAGTAAAAAAGGAGATCTTATTTTACGCTACGAAGATGTGGCAACAGGAATTGTAAAGGAAGCAAAACATGACTTGGTTGTATTGTCGGTAGGTGTTTTGCCCAATAAAGAAATTCCTGAAATTTTTACAAATGAAAAATTAGAATTGGATGATTTTAATTTTATAAAACAAACTGATGAACTTATTAATCCTTCAAGAACCAGCATTGAAGGTGTTTTTGTAGCTGGCGCTGCCTCCGGACCAAAAGATATTCCCGACTCAATTTTGTCGGCAGGATGTGCTGCTTCGGAAGCTGCAAGTTATTTGTATAATATTAAAGAGCAATAATTCGACACTTCGACAAGCTCAGTGCAGCGCAAGCTCACTACATGTCTTTAAATTAATTACGAATTATCAATTCGCCGCGGCGAACGAATTACGGGTACTGTAATTTTTAATTGTTATGCTATACTAAAAACGGGATAAATTGTCGCATTTTATGAATACAAAAAGGCATAGAGGTATTCAGGTATAAGGTATAATTATAAAAATAATATATAAATCAATATTCGATAAACAAAATATTGAACATTTTAATAAAATTTAAAAATGAAAGAACGAATAGGAGTATATATATGTCATTGCGGAGGTAATATTTCCGATTATGTTGATGTGGAAGAAATAGGAAAAATGATGCAGGATAAAGATGGCGTTGTGATTGCTAAAAATGTAATGTTTGCTTGCGCCGATTCTAATCAGAAAGAAATGATAAACGACATCAAGGAAAATAATCTTGACGCTATTGTTGTTGCTTCATGCTCTCCCAAACTACATTTGCATACCTTCAGAAATGTTGCCGAAAGGGCAGGATTGAATCCATTTAACTATGTACAGGTAAATATTCGCGAGCAATGTTCATGGGCTCATTCCGATAAACCAAAAGATGCTACATATAAAGCCATTGGTCTTATTCGCGCAGGAATAAAAAAAGTAATACACTCCGAAGCCTTAGAAAATATTGAAATAGAATCTGAAAAAGCTGTGTTGATAGTAGGAGCCGGAGTTGCCGGAATGAGGGCAGCGATAGACCTTTCGTATTCAGGTAACGAAGTTTTTATAATTGAAAAAGAACATTTTGTAGGAGGCCGTATTGCGCAATCAGGGGGATTATTTTTTTCGGAAAAGAATGGAAAGGAGCTTACGACAAGGCTTTACAATGAAATGAAAAATCACAAAAATATTACAATTTTTACTGGAGCCACTATCGAAAAAGTTTCAGGAAGTATAGGGAATTTTAAACTTGAAATAAAAATTAAACCAAGATATATCTCGAAACTGGCTGATAAAAAATTACTGCAAGCTGCTATTGAAGAGTGTCCTATAGTTATTCCCGATGAATTTAATTTAGGGTTATCAAGCAGAAAAGCTATTTATAAAAATTACCCGGAAGCTTTACCGGATATACCTGTAGTAGATATAGAAGCTTTAAAAAAGGAA
>JAAXXA010000451.1 GCA_013334735.1 Bacteroidota bacterium | reverse complement strand
CCGTCAAAAATTCCTGAAACTACTAGTTGATCACGGCTAGCAAACCCGGGATTGCCTGAAATTGATAATTTTACATGATTGCTGTTTAAAACTTTAAAATGTTCTTTTTGATAAATTAATGCAACATCAACACCACGTCTGTCAGGAGAATCGTAATGAACTATACCATAATTAGAAGATTTTAATGCAGGAGCGCTAATTAAATCTTCAACAACCTGTTTATTTTCGACTTCAGAAATACCCATTATAGCAGGTCCACCTTTTACATATTCATCACCAACTTGCGATATAACTTCGGAAAGATTTTTTATTTTTTTATTATATCGTTCTGATGTCCAACTGCTTTTCCCATTAGGAGTAAACTCTTCATCATTTTTATCAGGATCGTTAATTGTATCATATAAATTTTCCAAATTGTAAAATGCAATGCAACCTACTTTGTACTGTTTTTCCTGAGCATAAGCAATATGTAAATAAAAAAATACAGCAGCAATCAATAATGTTGACTTTAAAATCATCTTTTTCATAATATAAAAAATATGTGCAAATATATATATAATTATTAGTTTTAATAGAATTATTCCTTGTATAAATTCATCTTGCATTCATATATGATTCGTTGTTATAAATTCAAATTTAAGCTATTACATTTAAAAACAGATAAAATATCAGTCTATTTATAATGTATTAACATATCTAAAAAAGTATTAATTTTGCAAAGAACATGAATACCATTTGCATGGTCAAGCGGTAAATAAACATAAAAAAGTGCGGTGTTAGCACTATAATCACTGACTGTAATAAAATGAAAAAATTGTATTTTATTTATTTAGTATTGGCATTTATTTTCAATTCTTCTATCCTTAGCAGTCGTTGCTTTAGTCAATGGCAAGCTGTAGTTTTGCTGTCTGAAACAAGTTCAAATTCTGTTACCTGTGAGGAATCAAAAAGTATAGCCTCAACAGGTAATTTTGTACATGCTGTATGGGCGGATCTTCGTAATGGGAATTCAAACAATCTGAACTGGGATATATATTATAAACGCTCTAACGACCATGGTTTAACATGGAGTGAAGATATACAGCTTACTAATGAAATTGAAGAATCGTTTTATCCAAATATAGCAGTATCAAATTCTGATGTGCATGTAATATGGATGGAACACCGTAGCAGCAATGCAGGAATTTATTACAAACATTCTACAGATGCAGGATTAACATGGAGTCCCGATATTTTTTTAGTAAATAGCAGTACAGGTAATATAAATTTCCCTTCTCTGGCGGTTTCGGGTTCTACAATTCATTTAGTGTGGGAAGATGCTATAGATGGAAATACTGAAATATTTTATAAACGTTCAATTAATGGAGGAGTGACTTGGGACCCGAATGTTCGTTTAACGAACAACTCAAATCAATCGGGATACCCGAGAGTAGCAGTATCGGAATCTGAAGTTCATGTTATATGGACAGATGACCGTTACGGATATCCAAACTTTGAAATATTATATAAGCGATCAACAGACGGAGGAGTAACATGGGGAGAAGATACGCGTCTCACTAATGACCCCGCCTACTCTTCTTATCCTGAATTGGCAGTATCAGGTTCAGCAGTTCATGTTGTATGGTTAGATTCACGAATTGCTTCCGATTACGAGATGTTTTACAAACGCTCAGTTGACGGTGGACTAAACTGGGAAGCTGATACCCCTATAACAAATTCAGGTGCATTCAATTTAGGAGTTGTAGCATCGGACACATTAGTGCATTTATTATGGAATGGTACGCCAAATGGGACTACTTATATGCGTTCAACTGATAAAGGACGCAGTTGGAGCGATACAACATGTTTAACCAACAGTATCCCCGGAAATTTTCCATCAATGTCAGTATCAGATTCGGTTGTTCATGTTTTATGGTCTTTAGCAGCTGATATGAATTCAAATAGCAAAGTGTATTACAAACGAAATCCAACGGGGAATGTAATTAGGGATATAAAATATACTCTAAACTTCAGTGTTATCGGGTCAAATGGAAGTATATCAGCTACTGTTGATAACAATACAATTGCTACAGGCGATCAGGTAATTGAAGGAAATGATATTGTATTCGCAGCCACTCCTGAAACAGGATACAGAGTTAAAGAATGGAAACTTAATAGTGTTGTTGTTAATGGTAATAAAACCAATAGCTATATTCTCTCAAATATCACTGCCGTGGCTATCGTTTCGGTTGAGTTTGAAATAGCATCTGATATCAATAATCATGAATCTGATGAAAAAAATGTTGAGCTTTATCCTAACCCTGCCACTGAAAAAGTAATTTTAAATATCAATAATTCAAAAAATGAAGATTTTGAAATTACTATTTATAACATTACAGGTGGATTTGTCAGGTCGGAAAAGTTAAATAAAAACAAGCTACAAATAAACACTGGGGATTTGAGTAATGGACTTTATACAATTGCAATCAAGTCAAATTCAATAAAGGAATACAAGAAATTAATAATAAACAAATAATTATAATAGCGTTTAACTTAATTATACTTCGACTGTTCGAATTTGCAATATTTCGATTAACGCTCAATAGCCTAAACAGCAAACTCAAACGCTCAATATAACTTAGATTTGTTATTTATTTAAAGTTAAAATACTAAACATGAAAAAAATTATTTTTACTTTAGTTTTTATAATATCAGGCGCTTCTTTATTGTTTTCGCAGGATACGATTTCGAATAAAAAGTCAATGATAAAAAAATTCAAATTACCTGAGGTTACACTTAAAACACTTGACGGTAAAACAGTAAACTCTTCTCAACTAACTAATAATGGCAAACCTATAATCATTAGTTTTTGGGCTATGTGGTGCACAAACTGTTTAAAGGAATTAAAAGCCATTCAGGAAGTATATACCGATTGGCAGGACGAAACAGGAGTTAAATTAATTGCCATTTCAATAGATGATGCTAAAAGTGTGGATAAAGTAAAACCTTTTGTAAACGGGAAAAACTGGGATTACGATGTTTTTTTGGATACTAATAAAGATTTTTACAGAGCATTAAATGTTAATCAGGTTCCACATACATTTGTAGTTAACGGTAATGGAGAGGTTGTTTGGCAACATGTTACATATACCGAAGGTTCTGAAATAGAATTATATAATGTTGTAAAAAAAATAGTGGCAGGGGAAAATATTGGCGATCCAATATTAAAATGAGGTATTTGGTAATCAGTAATCGGTAATCGGAATTTGGTATTCGGTAAAAGAGGTGATTGGTATTCGGCACTTCGGCTCCGCTCAGTGTCCGAATCGGTAATCGGTAATCAGTTAAAAAGTAAAGTTTTCCGATTACTGAATACCGATTACATGTTTGAATAATTTA
>JAAXXA010000450.1 GCA_013334735.1 Bacteroidota bacterium | reverse complement strand
TCCGCTGATAGTAGCGCCTGCAACAGCTATGGCAATTGCTTTTGTTCCCTGCTGAAAATTAGGTAATTCAAATACCCCCATAGGTCCATTCCACATAATAGTATTTGAATTATTAATAATTTCGGCATAACGGCGACATGTTTTTCTGCCTATATCCAAACCCATCCAGTCTTTATCAATATTATCAGAAGGGCATGTTTTGAAATTCGCTTCGTTTGAAAAAGTATCGGCAACTACTACATCTGTAGGTAAATATAGATTAACCCCTTTAAGCATCATTTCCTGAACCATTTCTTTGGCATCATTAATTTTGTCTTCCTCAAATAAAGAATTTCCAATATTTCCGCCAAGCGCTTTAATAAAAGTAAAAGCCATCCCTCCCCCTATAATAAGGTTATCTGCTTTATTAATAAGATTTTTAATTATTCCTATTTTGTTTGAAATCTTTGCGCCTCCTATGATTGCAGAAAAAGGCGGCTTGGCATCGTGTAAAATTTTGTCAAGACTATTCAATTCATTTGATAATAATAAGCCGAAAAATTTATTTTTCGGAAAAAATTTAGGTAATACGCTTACCGACATGTGAGGCCTGTGAGAAGTAGCAAAAGCATCATTAACATAAGCGTCTCCAAGTGAAGCAATTTCTTTAGCAAAAGCTTCATCGCCAGCTTCTTCTTCAGGATAAAAGCGAATATTTTCAAGAAGTACTATATCTCCGGGTAAAAGTTTAGAACACACATCTTTTGTTTTTTGTCCAAATAAATCACGAGTGAAAACAATATTTTTTCCTAGTAACTTTGTAAGAACAGGAACTATTGGAGTTAAGGAATAATCGTCTTCAAATCCTCCTTTGGGTCGTCCAAGATGAGATATAAGGATAACTGAGCCTCCATCATTTATAATTTTTTTTATAGTAGGAATTGATTCACGTATTCGTGTATCGTCTGTAACTTGTCTATTATGATTTAAAGGTACATTAAAATCAACGCGAATAAGAACTTTTTTCCCTTTGAAATTAAAATCCTGAACAGTTTTCATGGGTAATAAGGACAGAGATGTTTGCATAGTTTTAATTTATAAATTTGAATAACCGTTTTTTACAAATATACTCTTTCTTAACAGGTTTGCGTGGTTATTGAGCGCAGTCGAAATAAAAGCAAAGATGATTAGAACGAGTTATGCCGATAGGAACGAAATAAAATATTATGCAAATCTGTTCCGTATCGGTATTGAATACTCTACAAATTTACATAATAATTTTTAAATTCTTATTTATCCATTAATAAAACGCATTTATAAAAACTATTAAGCATAATAACAATGCTTTGCTAATTTTTAACGATTATCATTTTTTATTGAATATATTAAGGAGGGAATTAAATTTTTTCTTCGGAAATTTTCGAAAGAGCCTTCTCTGCAGCATTTTGCTCTGCTTTTTTTATTGAATAGTTGCGCCCATTTCCAAAAGCAACACTATCAATAAGAACATCTACAATGTAATGCTTATTATATCCGGTTCCAACTTCATTTACAACAACAAATTCGATTTGTTTTTTTTCACGCTGCGCCCATTCAATCAGTTTGCTTTTAAAATTAATATCTTTTGATTCAATTTCATCTATATCAATATGATATTTGATGATGCGGGTAATAAATATTTTTCTTGTAAAATTGAATCCTTTATCAAGATATATCGCTCCAATTAATGCTTCCAAAGCATCGCCGTTAATTGAGCGACTAAAAAATGAATTATTTGATTTAATAAATGTTTTTATACCGAGTTTTTCAGAAAGTTTGTTAAGACTGTCTCTGCTTACAATTCGCGAACGCATATCCGTTAGGAAACCTTCATCTTTTTGAGGAAATTTTTTAAAAAGATATTCGGCAACAACAGCGCTTATAATGGCATCGCCCAAAAATTCAAGTCTTTCGTTGTTAATTCTAATGCCGTTAATTTGTTGGGTAGAGGCAGAGCGATGACAAAGCGCAAGTTTATAAAGGAGTATATTTTTTGGATAATAACCAAAAACATTCCTTAAAAATTCGGTGAGTTTTTTATCTTTCGAAAATAATCTTTTTATCGGAAGCAGCAGTTTCAATTCAAAAAAATTATCCGACAAATTTTTTAAAAATTACAGAAGCATTGTGCCCTCCGAATCCAAAAGTATTGCTTAGAGCAATATTTACAATTCTTTCCTGCGCTTTATTAAAGGTAAAATTGAGTTTATTATCAATTGCAGGATCGTCAGTAAAATGGTTTATAGTAGGAGGAATAATATTGTTTTTTACAGTTAAAATTGCTGCAATAGCTTCAATTGCTCCGGCAGCGCCCAAAAGATGACCCGTCATCGATTTGGTAGCGCTAATATTCAGTTTATAAGCGTGTTCGCCAAACAATTTAAGAATAGCTGTAGTTTCAGCAATATCACCTAAAGGAGTAGAAGTACCGTGAACATTGATATAATCAATTGCTTCATAATTCATTTCGGCATCTTCAAGGGCATTATTCATAACCAAAATAGCGCCTAAACCTTCAGGATGAGGCGCCGTCATGTGATAAGCATCAGCAGAAAGCCCTCCACCTGCAACTTCGGCATATATTTTAGCGCCTCTTTTCACAGCATGTTCATATTCTTCAAGAACAACAGCGCCTCCGCCTTCTCCAAGCACAAATCCATCTCTGTCTTTATCAAATGGACGTGATGCTGTTGATGGTGAATCATTTTTTACAGATAATGCCTGCATTGCATTAAATCCGCCTATTCCAATAGGGTTACAGGCTGCTTCAGAGCCTCCTGCAATCATAACTACCGCTTTTCCCAGTCTGATATAATTATATGCATCAATAAGTGAATTGGTTGAAGATGCACATGCTGATATAGTTGTAAAGTTTGGTCCATGGAACCCATATTTCATGGATATATGACCAGCAGCTATATCAATAATCATCTTTGGAATAAAGAAAGGATTAAAGCGAGGAGTTCCATCTCCTAAGGCAAAATCAGTTACTTCTTTGAGAAAAGTGTCGAGTCCGCCTATTCCACAACCCCAAATTACTCCGGATTTGTCTAAATTTAATTTATTCAAATCAATACCGGAATCTTTAAAAGCTTCATCGGCGCAAACCAAAGCGTACTGCGCAAATAAATCATACTTTCTAACTTCTTTTCTGTCGAAGAATATACTTGAATCATAACCTTTTACTTCACAGGCAAATTTTGTTTTGAATTTCGAAGTATCAAAGTGAGTTATAGGTGCAGCACCGCTTACTCCATTAAGTAAAGCATTCCAAAAATCAGGAATATTGTTACCTAACGGAGTAATAGCGCCTAAGCCTGTAACGACTACTCGTTTCAGATCCATAATTTTAAAGGTATTAAGCCTTA
>JAAXXA010000449.1 GCA_013334735.1 Bacteroidota bacterium | reverse complement strand
CTTATTTTTATGCTACAATTTATCCCACGCAAAGTTTAATTAATTGGTCAAAAATAAAGAATTTTATTCAAAATACAATGATTGATTGTCATCAACCATTTTTTATTATTTTAAACATATTACCAAAACTGATAATACGTAAAACTATTGCCAATATACAACTTAATATAACCATTAACATTATCCCTTTTATCCATGTTATATCAACTTGTTTCATTGAATAGCCAATCAAAATAACTCCTAAAACAAATAAAACCAATGAAATAAGAAATTTTATATTAACCTTAAATCTGAATATACGTTGCGCAATTATAACCTGTACAAACGATGCTGCAAATTGAGTTAATAAACTCGCGAAAGCAGATCCCTTTGCATAAAAATAAGGAATAAGAATAATGTTTAAAAGTATATTAATTGTCATTCCGCTGGCAGCCATAATATTTAACTGTTTTAAGTTACCATTTGCTGTAAGAAGCGTTCCAAATACATAACTCGACGAAATTGGTATAAAACAGCCCATCAAATAACCAAATACAACTGATGTATCTGAAATTCGGATTGAATATGCCAGATTAGATTCATGCGCTTTAATATTCTGGGGGTATAGCATACTCATTATTTCTTTACTGTAAAAAAAGGAACATAACGACACTATTATTGCGCCTACAAAAAGCAACGAAAATGATAATTTCACTAAATCTTCTACCGATTCTTTGTGTTTTAACATTTTTGCAAACAACGGAAGCAATAACATTGAAAACAAAAATGCAATCATGTTGGTGGCATCAAGTAACCTGTATGCAGAGGCATAAATACCCGCTTGCATTTCGCCGCTGAACATCCCTACTCCCGGTTGTGATGCGTCAGGCAGCATACGTTCCATCATTACAGTATCAATTCTGTTATAAAACGTCATGAGCAAAACCAATACGGCAAAAGGAAAACTTTTTTTAACAATCATAATTGAAAAAGGCAAATTCCAATTTAATTTAAGAAATTTCGATTTGGCTTTTCTAAAAACTATTACAAGAGCTATGATCGCTGTAGCAAGATAAGCAAAGGTCTGCGCGAAGGCATACCAACGTATTGAAAATGTAATTGGCAAATCTCCCCAAAGTAAAATGGCGCATACAATAATTCCTATTAAACGGTCAAGAACCGAAATAAAACTGTCAATCTTAAAGAGATGAAGCCCCGAAAGGTTTGAACGTAGATAGAGCACAAACGAAATCAGAAACTGGTTAAAGGCGAGTACTAATAATAGTTGTATCTGTAAAGAATTATACCCGATAATAAATGCGCAAATTATGCTTAGGATCAGATATATACCCCCAAGTAACAATTTCAATACAATTATACTCGACAAATGCTTTCGGAGTAAATGATTATTCTGGGCTATATTTTTATTATTGAAATTTGTTATCCCAAAATCAAGCAAAATGTTCAGCAGGAAAGAAAAACTGAATATTGAATAATAAAAACCATAATCTTCAACACCCACAAAATTTTGTACGCTCCTGTCAATCCCTAATATCCAAAATGGCTTAATAAGAAGATTAAGAAATAATACTAATGCTATATTTTTTAAAAATTTTTTAAGCATAACAGAAAATTCGTGCAAATGTAATAAAGCTTTTCTTTATTGGTGAATTAAATACAGGAATTTATGCTTTTTAATTTCAAATATTTTGGTTTTTCAAATATTCATTGTACTTTTGTTTAAGCAAAGTTTGAAATCCCTTTAATAATGAAGATTTATGAAGCAATTCTCTATTGAAGAGCAGGAAAGCAAGGTAGGGTTTTTCATGGAACTAATAAAAAGCTTAGCTTTTGTTAAAGTAAAAGAAAAGACTGCAGTTTTTGATTTAACATCAGTACAGAAAGCCGAACTCGATAAACGATATAAAGAATATCAGGAAAATCCCTCTACTTATTTGGATTGGGATATTGTTAGTAAAGAAATTGAAAAACGTTTATGAGCTATAATATAACTTCTGTTTTTCATACAAGTAGAAATTCCGAAAATGCTTATTAATAAGCCCCTCTGTTATACAATTTAATGAAAATAGTTGTTAATACTCAATGTCTTATAAAAAACAAACTCGAAGGTCTCGGAATGTTCAGCTTTGAAACATTAAAGCGAATTACCAGTCAGCATCCGGAACATCAGTTTATTTTTGTATTTGACCGGAAATGGGATAATCAATTCATTTTTTCAGACAATATTAAGCCTGTTATTCTTTATCCCCCTTCACGTCACCCTTTCTTATGGCATTTGCGTTTCGATTATCTTTTCCCAATTTTAATTTCTAAATATAAACCCGATCTATTTCTTTCAACCGATGGATGGATGCCTATAAATACAAATGTTAAAACAGTTAATGTTATTCACGATATAAATTTTGAATATTATCCTAAAGATCTTCCTTTTTGGTACAGAAAATATTACAGGTACTATTTCCCGCGCTTTGCAAAAAAAGCTACAAGGCTTGCCACTGTATCAGAATATTCAAGGTCGGATATAGCAAAAAAATACAATATCCCTGAAAATAAAATTGATGTACTTTACAATGGATGCAGTGATAATTTTTTTCCAATACCTAAAAGTGAGCAGGAAAATATTCGTTTAAAATATTCAGACAACAAACCATATTTTGTTTTTGTCGGCTCTATTCACCCCAGAAAAAATCTTGCAAACCTTTTTAAGGCTTTTGATTTATTTAAGAACCAACAACTTAGCAGCATCAAATTACTTATTGTTGGCGAAAAAAGATGGTGGACAGAAGAAATGAATCTCATTTTCCAAAATATGTTTTTTAAAAATGACGTGGTTTTTACAGGCAGAGTGGATTCAACTGAACTTAATAAAATCATCGGCTCTGCAATTGCCATGACTTATGTTTCATATTTCGAAGGTTTTGGGATTCCAATACTTGAAGCGTTTAATTGCGGAACTCCTCTTATCACATCAAATATTACCTCTATGCCCGAAATAGCAGGCGATGCAGCGCTTTTCACAGATCCCTTTTCCCCCGGTTCTATTGCTGATGCCATGAAAAAAATAAGCAATAACGAAGTTCTGAGAAATGATCTTGTTCAAAAAGGCTACAAAAGGAAAGAATTATATAACTGGGACAAAAGCGCCTCTTTACTTTGGAACTGCATCGAAAAAGCTGTTGAATAAAATTTAAACTTGATAATTCGTAATTCGTAATTGATAATTCGTAATTGATAATTCGTAATTGATTATTCGTAATTCGTAATTGATTATTCGTAATTGATAATTCGTAATTCGTAATTGATTACCCCTCATGATGGTAAGGCTCGCCTCGTATAATTGTAAAAGCTCTGTAAAGTTGCTCCATGAATATTAGGCGGACAATCTGA
>JAAXXA010000448.1 GCA_013334735.1 Bacteroidota bacterium | reverse complement strand
CTTACTCCAATTGGACATAAAATTGGATTAATTGGAGAAGATCGATTAAATTTACTAAAAATAAAAGAAAATTCCATAAATGAAATTATTAAATTTATCAAATCGGAAAATTCTGAACCAAGTGAAGTAAATGAACTGTTAATAAACTCTGAAACGCCTGTAATAGTTCAAAAAACTAAGATTGCAAGTTTATTACTAAGACCACAAATAAGCTTAAAAAATCTTATTGATATTTTACCGAAACTAAGTAAATTTATTGAAGATTTGAATTTGAATTATTTGTATAATGAAACAATAGAAGAAACAGAAATACTTTTAAAATATTCGTCATATATTGATAAGGAAAAAGAGATAGCTTCAAAAATAAACAGACTTGAAGATATAGAACTAAATGAAAACTTTGATTTCAATAAATTAAAATCGTTATCAAGCGAAGCAAGAGAAAAATTGTCGAAAATCAAACCAAAAACTTTAGGACAAGCTTCAAGAATTAGTGGTGTTTCTCCCTCAGATATTTCAGTACTTTTAATTTACTTAGGTAGATAATTGTTTCACGTGAAACAAAATTTTAATATGGAAAAACTAAAAAAATGTCCGATATGCAATAATGAACAATTTTCAGATTATCTGAAATGTTATGATTATTTTTTAACACAAGAAGAGTTTAACATAGTAACATGTAACAATTGTAGATTTACATTTGTCAATCCTCGTCCTGAAGCAGATAATTTGTCAAAATATTACAATTCAACTGAATATGTATCGCATTCAGCAACAAAAAATAAAGGTCTTTTTAATTATGTTTACAGAAAAATAAGAAATTATACACATAAAAAGAAAGTGAATTTAGTATCATATTATTCGAAAGGAAAAAGTATTCTTGATATCGGGTGTGCAAGTGGAGAATTTTTGAATCTTTTTAAACTAAAAGGATGGAAAACTAAAGGCATTGAGCCTAACTCAAATGCCCGCAATTTTGCAAAAAAAGAATATAATTTAGATGTTATAGATGAAAATGATATTAATGATGTTAGCAACGAATCAATTGATGTTATTACGATGTGGCATGTTTTGGAGCATGTATCAGATTTAAACCAACGAATGCTTGATTTGAAAAGAATTTTAAAAAAAGATGGCTATTTAATAATTGCAGTTCCTAATTGCACTTCGTATGATGCTGAATATTATAGAAATTTTTGGGCAGCTTATGATGTTCCCAGACATTTATATCATTTTACTCCCGAAACTATGCAGACCTTAGTTGAAAAATATAAATTTTCTATTGTTAATAAACTACCTATGAAATTTGATTCATACTATGTTAGTATGTTAAGCGAAAAATATAAATCGGGAAAATTGAACATATTAAAAGCTATATATATTGGCTTAAAATCAAACTTAAAAGCTCATAAAAGCTTAAATAATTATTCAAGTTTGATTTATGTAATAAAGATTATTGAGAAAAATTAAAATGTTAGTCGGCAGTTAACAGTCGGCAGTCAACTGTATTGCCAACTTTTAATGCGTGGGTATATAAAATTTTAAGTAATTTCTTGAAAATTTAGCTTGCAATAGCAACTTTTAATTTTTGTCCGACGAAGAGTGGACGTGTGTTAGTAAGGTTATTTAGTTTTTTAATTTCTTCAACAGTAACACCTTTATACTTATTGGCAATATCCCAAAGTGTATCTCCTTTTTGTACTACATGATAAACTATTTTAGTTTTACCATTTTGAGAATTATTCTGAAATGTAGTTTGTTTGTCGGAGGTTGTTGTATTTTCGATTTTAACGTCTGTTTTAGCTGTTTTATTTGATATAGTATCCTTTTGTTTATTTATGGAAGGATCTTGCACATATAGCTTTTGATTAGGGAAAATATTCAATGTTTTAAGACTATTCCATTCCTGTATTTGAGCAATTGTGCATTTATTTTTAGATGCTATAACTCCTAGCCCTTCTCCTGATTTTACAGTATAAATTTTAGGTGTTTCGTTATTTTGAGAAGTAATTATGTTTGAATCTATTAATAGTGATTGCGCTTTTGTTTTTGCAATTGCAAGGTTTTGTTTTTTATAAATTTGTTTTTTAAGAGCTAAAAGAGAATCCCTTCTTTGAATTTCTTTCAATTTTATAGATAGCAATCTTTCTTCTTCCAACATTGCTTTGGTCTTATATTTATAAAGGGATGGTTCATTTACTATAAAATATCCGATTTGCTTTGTAGGTAAGCGAAGGGTAAATGTTTCATTATCAAAAGCCGGTATTACACCATCTTTAAAACATGGATTCAAAAAAGCAATTTCATCTTTAGGGATATTCATTGCTTCTGAAATTTGATCAAAGGTAAGTTTTTGTTTAACCGTTACGGTATCGCTTGCATAACTCAAGTATTTGCATGCTACAGGATATAAATTATGTTCAGTAGAATAATTCATAACATAATTAACTGCTATGAAAGCAGGAACATAGCTTTGTGTTTCTTTTGGCAGGTATTTTTTAATTTTCCAGAAATCCATTTCACCATTAGCCTTACGAATAGCTTTGTTTACGTTACCGGGACCTGAATTATATGCGGCTAGAACAAGCGCCCAATCTTTATAAATAGCATATAAATCGCGGAAATGTTCACAAGCGGCAATAGTTCCTTTTAAAGGATCTGAACGATCATCCACATAAGAAGTTACTTTTAAGTTATACATTTTTCCGGTAGTATAAATAAATTGCCATAAACCAACAGCTGCTGCAGAGGATTTTGCTACAGGATTAAGCGCTGATTCTACAATTGCAAGATATTTGAGTTCGAGAGGCAAATGGTATTTATCAAGATATTCTTCAAACAAGGGGAAATAATATTCCGCCAGCCCCATTATTCTACTAGTTAAATTTCTTTTTTTAAATGCATATAGATTAATGAATGTTTTCACATCGTCATTATATACCAAGCCAAAAGGAGATTTAGCATTTAATTTGGCAATCCTAAGTGTATATATTGAATCGCTGAAAGTAGGGACATAATCAGGCGCGTATTTATATATATTGAGTTCATTTGTTGAAGATGTTGAATTATATTTTTCGAAACATTTTAAAGTAGCCATACTGTCAAGAGCTGCAATAACAGGGTTATCTTTAAGCAAAACCATAGGCTTGAATAACGATGAAACAGTATCTTTATTCATTTGAGCTGATACAGTATCAGTTAATACCTGAAAAGCTATAAAAACAATAATTAACAGGGCTTTCAGAAGTTTCATCATATATAGTATTTGAGGATAATAAATCTTTTTTATAATGATATAAATTGAAATACAATAATTTGAGTATTTGTTTTGCAAGATATATTTTTTTTAAATAAGCACAACTTATCTAAAAAAATTATACAAACATTTT
>JAAXXA010000447.1 GCA_013334735.1 Bacteroidota bacterium | reverse complement strand
CGGTGGTGCTGATCAACTGGGACGACGCGGAGGCCTACGCCCGCTGGGCGGGATGCCGCCTGCCCAACGAGGCCGAGTGGGAAAAGGCCGCACGCGGCCCGGAGGGATCGATCTACCCTTGGGGAGAGCGGTGGGACGAAAACAACTGCCGGCACCGCAACAACCGGGGAGCCGACTCCGTCGCCCCGGTCTACGCCTATCCCGAAGGGGTCTCAGGCTACGGCACCTGGAACCAGAGCGGCAACGTCATGGAGTGGTGCAGCATCTGGCACGAAGAACCCGATTCCGCAACCACCGCAACCGGCGAAGAAACTCTCCGCCAGGAACGGGGAGGCTGCTGGCGCTACCCCGACAAATTCGCCTTCCGCTGTTCGCAGCGCTCGTTCGTGGTTTCCAAAGCCGTCAACGATTTTCGGGGTTTCCGGCTGGTGTTGCCGGTGGAAGCGGGGGAGTGAGGAGGGGAAATATGGGGAGGCGGTGCTCACCTGTGCCGGCATAAGCAGGAGCTTGTGATAAATAGTTT
This sequence comes from Bacteroidota bacterium, assembly GCA_013334735.1. GTDB lineage: Bacteria > Bacteroidota > Bacteroidia > Bacteroidales > CG2-30-32-10 > JAAXXA01. The sequence goes on along the minus strand of JAAXXA010000447.1, from coordinate 2,866 downwards.
GAAATATATCTGTATTTTGCAAAATGAGCAGTACCGCAAATGCAGCTTGCAAAAAGTGTTAAAACATGTGCTCGATCATGCAGAAATCGATAAAACCAGCAACACATCAATGGTTGCGGCACTCTTATGCAACATATTTACTGGAAGTGAGAACTGATCTGCGATACATACAAGAGCTATCAGGGCATAAGAGCAGTAAGACGACGGAAATCTATACTCACGTATGCGAACAGAGTTTACTGAAAATTTCAAGTCACTTCGACATTTTATAAAAAATATTAAATACCTTAAAGGTGTATAAAGTATACCAGAATAGTTGTCTATATGCACCTTTTGGTGGGAGTTTGTGTATATATAAAGGAGTTGTGTGCAAGGCTAAGAAACGCTCCGAGCAAACGAATTAGTAATTGATAAAAATATTTAATATATGAAAGCAGAAGCGATGTCGTTGACCTTTTTGGGAAACGAAGGACTTGTAAGAATTCCATTTTTTCAAAGAGGATACGTTTGGAACATCGAAAATTGGGAAGATATTTTGACCGACTTATTGGATTTTGAGAAAAGTCATTTTTTAGGTTCACTAATATTAAAACAGCTAGAGAAGCAATCTGGAAAGCCAAAAGAAGTTCTTGTTATTGACGGACAGCAAAGGCTGACAACTTTAAGCGTTTTAATAAGAGCGTTATACAATAATTTTGATGAGGACACCCAAAAAAACTGCGAGCAATCAATTAAAAATTATCTTTTTTTTAAGAAATACCAAACGGATAAAGATTTCTTAGTAAAAATTGAGCATTCTAAGATTGACAAAAAGTATTATCAAAAAATAATAAAAGATGAAGTTTATCAATCTGAATATGACGCAATTATTATTGAAAACCCAGCGATAAAAACAATATCAAAATCTAATAGAGTTCTTCAATGTTACAAATACTTTTCAGAAAGACTCAAAAGTATTTCAGTTGAAACTCGATTAGAATTATTTAACCGCCTACTTGACCAAGAAAATAAGATTTTAGTTATAATTGACTTATCCGAAAAAGAGGATGAGCAAGCTATTTTTGATACAATTAATAGTGCTGGCGTAAGATTGAGTAGTGCGGATATTATTAAGAACGCCCTTTTTCAGAAAGCATTAGACTTATTTGATAATGCAGAAGATGTTGAATCATTATATAAAGAGCATTGGGAAAATATATTTAATATTGACGAGGATGCTATTAATTTTTGGGATACGCCAAGAGCAACAGGACGGTTGACGAGAGATAATATTGAAATTTTGCTTCATTCAATTTCTGTAATAAAAGGCTTCTTTGACCCAGACAAGCATACTTTATCTGATTTGTCAAATTTGTACAAAGCTTTTATTCTCAAGATTACCAAAGCACATTTAGAATCATTTATAAAAGAGATTTCGAAATATGCAAAATTGTATAGAGAAAAAATCCTTGTTTTTAATGATAGTACGCTTTTCAATTATCAGGACAATTATTCAAGACTATTTCACATTTTAAGCGTGTGTGAAATTTCAACTTTCCATCCGTACATTTTATCGTTATTTTATAAACATGATGGTAATGAAAGCAAACTTGGAGAAGAATTACAAAAACTGGAAACAGTAGTAATTAGAAGAATGATTGCCAAATCAGAAACTAAAAGCTACAATAAAATGTGTAAAGAATTTATTAAAGACAATTCTGCTGTTGAAAACAGATTAGTTGAACAAACTAAGGAAAATATTAAAAATGGATTATTAACTATTTCCAACAAAAACGCTACATTACTTTTATTTTGGATAGAACTATATCGTAGAGCAAAAGACAGCAAACAATCTGTAAAAGAATTAAAATTTAATTATTCACTTGAACACGTTATGCCTCAAAAATGGGAAGAGTATTGGAATTCAGTTGATGTTATAGATGAGGCAGGTAAGATTATTGGTGACAGAGAAACTGCAAAAAGAGAGAGGTATTCAAAAATCTATTCAATAGGGAATATGACTTTATTGAACAGTTCATTAAATACATCACTTAGAAATTATGAATTCAGTAGAAAAGTTGAAGGTGAAGGACGAAAAAGAGGTATACGGCACTATGCAGATTTGGGTATAACTCGTTTTGACATTTTAGATAAATATGACAGTGGAGATAAAGTTTGGAATGAACAGAAAATAAACGAACGGACAGCAGATTTGGCGAATGACATTTTGACCATATGGTAAAAAGCCCAGCACACAACAAGGGCTCATACGCCATGTGGGGCGCGGCTTTGATATCAATTGCAGTACTCGCAGGCATCGTCGTTTCGTATGAGAAATTCGCAACCACGAAAACCCACACGGCGTATAGCCCCGACCGTTAGCGGCAAGGCTATTGCGACCACGTGCAAGCTGACTTCAATATATAAACTAACAAAAATAGATGATATAAATAAATAGACATGAAAGAGCTACTTGACAAAATTTCTTCTTACAACTTGTTTAACTACTTGCTACCGGGTATTCTTTTTGTTTATTTTTCTAAACAGTTTACGGACTATAATTTTATTCAAGACAATGATTTCATCGGAGCATTTCTTTACTACTTCATTGGAATGGTTATTAGTAGGTTCGGTTCTTTATTCATTGATCCAACCTTGAAGAAAATATCCTTTCTAAAATTTTCGGACTATAAAAGTTTTGTTTCTGCGTCAAAAAAGGATGATAAGATTGAATTATTTTCAGAGGTAAATAATACTTACAGGACTATCACCGCCATGTTTGTCATTTTATTTCCGGACTCGGATATTCGTAAAACTGACATTTTCCCTGGGCAATCAGGTCTGCCACGTTGGCGGCATCTTTCCGATCATGCTTGTCCCATCTGCC
>JAAXXA010000446.1 GCA_013334735.1 Bacteroidota bacterium | reverse complement strand
ACCTTGAGATGCGTTCAAATCAGATTTAATGTTTTCTGCGGCTTTATTGTACGATCCGGCAAGTTCATTAGCTGATTGAGAAACTGCTTTAATACTTGTTTGATATTGTGATGAAGCATTTGCATCATTAGATAGCGCTTCAGCAGTTTTATTATACGAATTTGTTAATTCACCGGCTGATTTAGATGCTCCTTTTATATTTTGTACATATTCGTTTGTAGCAACTGAAGCATTTGAAACATCAGACAATTTTGATGTAGTTTCATTTAACTTATTTAAACCCGCTCCCAAACTCGATATTAATGCCGGTCCAATCTTGGCTTCTTCAAGCATTTTATCTAATTCTTCGGTAAGATTTTTTTTCTCTATACTTTTATCTTCTTCAGTGTACATACCGGCTAATTCGGGGTAAACAAGACTCCAATCCGGTTCAACATGAGGTGGTTCGAATGCGGAAAAGAAAAATATTATAGCCTCCGTACCTAATCCAAGTCCAAGCATAAACCCTGCGCCGGGATAATGTTGAATTTTAAATAATGCTCCTACAATTACAACAGAAGCTCCCCATCCATAGAGCTTAGACATGAAGTTTTTAAACTTTTTGCTTTTAACAATATTCTTCATAATTTATTCGATTGATTAGTTTATAGTTTATTTATTTTGTATTAATGTTTTTAAAGTCCTGTATATTTGGAAGTTTTAATTTTACTACTTTTCAATTGTAACTTATGCCTTGTAACTTATCAACTTGTTCCTAGTTATAAACATTTGAAGCATTAGGTCCGTCGCCTTTATCTCGGCCAAGATAAGTTTGAACACATCTAAAACCTATATAACATTTAGCAGTATCTTGATATTCATAAGAACGTGTACCTACCTGCATAAAGTATCCTATATCTTTCCATGAACCGCCTCTAATTACTTTTCTTTTAAGAACAGGGGAATCTGTTTCTTTTGCTTCATAAGTGTAATCCATGTTAAGGTCATGAGCAAAATTATAAGCTGATTCATCAAATGCGTTACTAGTCCATTCGGAAACATTTCCCGCCATATCATAAAGACCGTAATCATTTGGAGCATAATGTCCTACAATAAGAGTTTGAGCGCCTCCGTCATCAGTATAATTACCACGCAAAGGTTTGTAATTGCCTAAGAAGCAACCATTACTGTTTCTGATATAAGGACCTCCCCAAGGATATGGACTCATATCTAAACCTCCACGAGCAGCCCATTCCCATTCAGATTCTGTAGGTAAACGAAAATCATTAACAAAAGATTCTTCATTTCTGCTCAACCAATTGTTAAGTTTTTGAGTTCTCCATATACAGAAAGCTCTTGCCTGAACCCAATTCACTCCTACAACAGGATAATTATCATAAGCAGGATGCCAAAAATACATTTGTGTCATCGGTTCGTTAAATGAATAAGTAAAGTCGTGAACCCATGATAAAGTATCAGGATAAACACTGATAGTTTTTTTATTTATATAAACAGATCTGTCTTTTAATCCTTGTGGACGGTTGTTATAACTTCCCTGATCAGGAACTCCCGTTGTAAAATCCTTAGCGGCGGCAGCTTTATAATCAATATAGTAGTAATCATATTTTAAGAGGCGTGTATCGATTTGTTTTCTTCTATAGAATCTTTCATTTTCAGGAAGATACATAGTAGCAAGAATATCTCTTTGTTCTTCATCTTTCGGATCGTTCCATGATATTTTGGTTTTCCAATTAATATAAGGTGGGTCATAAGTTTCTCCCGTTTCTTCATTCGATGAAATCAGGTGATCTTCTATTGTTTCACCTAATTTACGATGAGCAATTGAATCCATTACCCAATATACAAATTCTCTGTATTCATTATTTGTAATTTCGGTTTCGTCCATATAGAATGCCTGAAGAGTAACAGTTTTCGATCCTGATATCTGTGCATAAGGCACATCCTGATCACTGTTTCCCATATTATAGCTTCCGGCAGGAATAAATAACATACCATAGGGATCGGGCTGATACCATATAGCTCTATCCTGAACTCCAACCAAAAATCCATTGTCAGAACTACCACAACTACTGACTAAAAGGATTACGGATAAGAACAAAAGTATTTTTTTCATGGCGATTTTGATTTAGTTCAATTTAAAGTGATTTTAATATTTTTTTATAAATTAAAAACTTTTTCCTTTATTGTATTAATTATTTTAAACGAAATACTCAAATTTTTGTTACATTTTTTTCATTTTGTTATAAAAATCTTGGATTTTTATAACTTTCGGGTTTAAATTCACGAATAATTTTGAAGCAATAACCTACCATTATTTCATGACTACCACTGCTACGACCTTTTGCTCCAAGCGCCGAAGTTGTAAGATCATACGAATAACCAAAATGAAAATTTTTCCAATTCATACCTAATAAAATTACGATTGCATCTATTGTTCTATAACTAACGCCACCCCAGAACTTATTATTGTATTTTAATAATGCATTTATATCAAATTGTGTTGAAGCAAAGTCGGTTTTTATTAATATGGATGGAGCCAATTCGAATGAAGGATTAGATGGAAGAGTATAATAATAACCACCGCTAAGATAAAAATGGCGGGCATTAGTTATTTTTGCAAGTTTTGTTGAAAAAGCGATTTGAGATTTAGCAAGTTGCAAACCGGAAAGACCAACATAAAATTTATTCGGAACATTGTAAAAAGCGCCAAGACCAAAATCAATTGCCATATTATTCTCTGATGTAGTACTCATAAGGAGTTGGTCATCGGTTTCAATAGGTTTAAATTTGGAAAAGTCAATTTTTTTGCTTAAAAATTCTACTTGAGCGCCTATTCCAAGAGTACCTTCACTAAGTGTTTTCCTGTAAGCATAAGCTAACTTTACGCTATTATTATTTTGAAATCCTAATTGATCTTGAATTACTGTTAAGCCAAGCCCTCCATGTATAGCGCTCATTGCTCCATCAACGGAAACCAAATAAGTCTGTGGCGCAACTTTATTGCCATCAGCATCTTTAAAACCTACCCATTGTTGATGTGCAAGAAGTGTTGCACAAATAGCATCTTTGCTTCCTGCATATCCGGGATTGATAGCCATATTATTAAACATATTGTGGCTAAATTGTGCTTCCTGCTGACCAAAAGCTATAATGGTAAAGAAAAACAGACACAAGAAAGCAATATATTTTTTCATAAAATAAATATTAAATTGAGTATTGCTATTATATAAAAGGTCGGTAAAGTAACATAAATATTTTTTAATTAACAAATTGTTGTTAATTATTTTTCTTAAAAAAAATTAGTACATTGTTTTTCAACAAGTTTAACTATCACCTTTATACTTTGTTTTTTTGAAAAAAGTTACATGTCGCCTACAAATTACAAGATCGGAA
>JAAXXA010000445.1 GCA_013334735.1 Bacteroidota bacterium | reverse complement strand
ATATTTCAATAATAGATTTTGTATTAAGCTCTTCAACGGAAAACCCATGCATCTCTGCAAAAGCGCGGTTAATTAATTCAAACTTTGTACTTTCAGCGTTTGTAGCAGCAACGCCCCACTTCGCATTTTTAAATATGTTTGTCCATTTATGTATTTCCTCCTCTGCTTTTTTTCTTATATCAATATTCCGGCTTGCGCCAACAACCTCTATTTCACCTTTTGAATTATACCGTACATGTGTTGATATTTCAATCCATATAATCTGTCCACTTTTGCAATACTGTTGAATTTCTGTAATTATATTATCATGCCCCTCAGGATTTTTTATAAAGTTGTTTATATTTTTTGCTATTGTATCTTTTACAATTATTATAGATTCAGGTGTCAGAGAATCTTCTAATCGTTCATTCATTGCTTCGTCAGGTGTAAAGCCTCTTAATTGAAACACGGAAGGACTGATATATTCAAATTTGCCGGTAGTTAAATTTAATACCCAAATCACGTCTGCAGAATGTTCTGTTAACAGACGATACTTTTTTTCGCTCTCCCTAAGTGCATTTTCAGCTAGCTTATACTGGGTCATATCCTGGACAACAGTATAACGATATTTTTGTTCTTGTACATTGATATTTTCTGCTGAAAGCAACACATGCTTGATATCACCGTTTTTTGCTTTTAAATCGGCTTCTATATTATTCCCTTTACCATTATTATCTGTTTTTAGTATTATTGCATTTATTGCTTCTTTCGTTAATAGTCCTAAATCTGTGGCTGTTTTGCCAATAACTTCATTTTTGTCATATCCTAATAAAGTGCAAAATGCATCATTTACTTCAATGTATTTCCCTGATAACAAATCTGATAAACCACATGCTGAAGGATTAAGATAAAATACTTTAGAAAACTTTTCTTCTGATAATCTGATTTTGGAAATATCCTTAGTAACTCCGAAAATTACTGGTTTTCCATCCCATAATCCATGCGAAACTCTTGTTTCAACAGGAATTTGCTCTCCCGATTTTGTGACAATCGGTACCTGACAAAAATCTGCTTTCCCGTTTAACATTTCATTTACAATTCTGCCAGCTTCCTCTCTGCGTTCCGAAGGATGAAGCATTAGAATTGATTTTTTAAATAGTTCTTGGCTTGTGTAACCGAGGCGATCAATCACTGTAACATTAGTATGAATGATATTTCCGGTTTCATCTAAAACAAAAAGAAATTCATCTATTGTGTTAAAAAAGGTTTCATAATTTTGACGTGTTTGCGCCAATAAATTTTCCGTTAGTTTGCGTTCTGTAATATCATTAATACTGGATAAAATATAATTTGCGTTTTTGATATGAATTATATTAGCGGAGAATGAACCTGTTATAATTTCTCCATTCTTTTTTTTGAATAAAAACTCTTTATCTTTCACGTCCTTATTCGCAAGGAGTAAGGAAATTACTTGTTCTCGGTTTTTTAAATCCACCCATATATCAAAGCTTACAAATGTATCAGCAATAGCTTCTTCTCTTGTAAAACCTGTTATCAATGTGAATACATCGTTTACTTCGATGAATTTTCCATCTTCTACGCTAGTAATAGTTATTGCGTAAGGGGAAGTTTTAAAAGCTTTGGAATATTTTTCTTCGCTTTCGAGCAGAGCATCCTCTATTTGTTTTTGCTCTGTAACATTGCGGGTAATACCTTGAAATCCAATTACGTTACTATTATTATCCCTAAGAAAAGACACTTTCATTTCCAGCCAGATAGTAGTTCCATCAACACAGTAATGCTCCAACTCAAATATTCTCAATCTATTTTTATCGCAACTTGGGTCTTTCTCTTTTTCTAATTCTTCTTTTATCATCGATTCTATCATACCCATAGTTCCTTTTGGAAATCTCTCCTCCAATGATCGCTTATAAAATTCTTCGGCAGTTTCGCCAATAAGCTTTAAATATGAAGGGCTTATGAAAGTTAATTTTAAATTAAGATTGCAAGTCCAGATAACATCCGAAATATTATCAGTAATCTGACGGTAATTTTTCTCTGTATTACGTATGGTTTCTTCTGCTTTTTTACGTTCGGTGATGTCAACAAATGATGTTATTATTTTTCGATTGCTTAACATGGTCAGGGACATGAGCGCATGCTTTATTTCACCATTTTTACAATAGAATGAAAATTCATATTTGTCTGGAGCATCATTCGGGTTTAATAGTCTTTTGCGGTTATATTCTTTTAATCTTTCAAGGTCATCTTGTGGGATTTGTTGCGTCCAACTCATGCCAATAACTTCTTGCATATTATAACCACTCATCTTACAATACTCTTCATTTACCATTGATATCGTTGAATCCGGTTCAATTATGGCAATCGCTGATGAATTATTTTCAAAAATAGCACGAAATTTTTTTTCACTTTCTCGTAGCGCCTTTTCCGATTGCTTAATATCGGTGATATCAGTAAAGATAACAGCGAATTTGTTTTTTTCAGGGCTGAATGCTACTACATGAAAATGTCGTTTTAATGCTATAGTGTAATTTTCAAAAATAATGGGTTCTCCTGTTAAAGCTACTTTCCCATATTTTTCAATCCAGAGGGATTCTGTTTCAGGTAAAATTGTTAGTACTGTTTTATTTAGAGCATCTCCTTTTTTAATACCTGTCAACTTTTCAAATGCCGGATTCATATCCAGAAAGCGATAATCTATTGGTTTCCCGTTTGCATCACATATAATTTCGTGAAGAGCAAATGCTTCAAGCATTGATGAAAAAAGAGACGTGTATTTTTTTTCTGTAAGATATGCTGTTTCTTTTACTAATTTTAACTCTTTATTTTGTAATTCCAGTTCATGCTGTTGCGCCTCTAACTCATGAATTTTTTTTAGCATATCGGCTTTCGAAAGTTGAAATTCTGCTTTTTGGTTAAGATTTGCAGAATCATTCGTGTTGTTATTTTGCTTTTTCATAGCGAAATGCTTTTTATTTACTTGTTTTTATTTTGAAAATACTTTTATCCTTTTTTTAATTATTCACAAAGATATAAAAAATGTAATTATTCGGAAAATGAAAAAAACATTATAAAGTTGCGCTTTATTCAAATAGATATGAATACACACCTCTTAATATATTCATTATTCATACACATATTAAATAAACAATTTTATTAACTTAATTTTTTACATCAAATTTTGTAATATTGCGTAAAATAATTTGTCTTAAAATACAATATATATCAAAAAGTATTTATTAAAATATTTTAAAAAAAATAGCAAAAGCATAATACCTGTTATAAGCACAGATAGGTTAGTATTGAGACCTTTTAAGCGCGAAGATGGGCGAATGGTTCAGCTGCTTGCCGGTGATGAAGCAATTTCATCGGGCGCTATAAATATACCATTTCCTTACCCTGATGGAGTTGCGGAACA
>JAAXXA010000444.1 GCA_013334735.1 Bacteroidota bacterium | reverse complement strand
ATATCAGCACTTACCCATGTATTAAAATCTTTTTCCTGATTCTTTTTTTCATTTACGGCATCAGCTTTTATTAAACCTTTACTTTCGCCAATCCATTTTTTCCAATAGTTAGCAACACTAACATATTTGGCTGAATACTTTAATTTTGTAAGTGGATTATTATGCATTGCAGCCGACATAATATTCAGCTTCAGGTCGCGAATGTCCGACATTACCGGATTTTCAATATTACCTATCAGATTTACACCATAAGAAGTGAGATATTCCTGTGTTCGTCCCGGGAAACCGTAAACCATAGTAAAATCGTTTTCATTAACCCCTTTTAAAGAAATTGAAAGCGATTTTTTAGCTTTGTAAGGAACATTATCTTCGGAAAATTCAGCAGGATTATTACTTGAATCAGCGTAAATACGAAAAACTGCAAAATCGCCTGTATGTCTTGGCCACTCCCAATTGTCAGTATCGCCACCAAACTTTCCGATGGAAGAAGGAGGCGCTCCTACAAGTCTTACATCGTTAAAAACTTCTGTAATAAAAAGGTAATATTCGTTCCCGTAATAAAATGGTTTTATTTTAGCCTTATAATGAGTGTTAATTATTGCATCGGCTTCAATTTTTATACAATTTGTCTCAATAATTTTATTACGCTGTTCTTCGGTCATATTTGCATTAACGCCTTTTAAAACAGAAGATGTAACATCTTCCATTCTTATCAAAAAAGCAACAGATAAGCCTTTGCATTGAAGTTCTTGTTTAGAATTTTTAGCCCAAAAGCCATTGCTCAGGTAGTCGTTTTCTAAAGTGCTTTGCGATTGAATAAAGTAATACCCGCAATGATGGTTTGTGAAGATCAATCCTTTTTCTGAAACCACTTCGGCTGTACAACCGCCGCCAAACAGGCATACGGCATCTTTTAAACTCGACTTATTAACACTGTAAATATCTTCGGCTGTAAGTTTTAATCCGGAGCTTTGCATATCCGACTGGTTAAGCTGTTCTAATAAAATTGGAAGCCACATACCTTCATCGGCATAAGATGCCACCGAAAAAAATATTATTGTGAAAAATGTGAGAAATTTTTTAAACATCATTATTCGTTTTTGAAAATAAAATACTATTTATTACCTGTATATTAATAACAATTTTTGAAAAAAGTTTACAGTCGGCAATCAGCATTTAGCAAAACATTACGCTGCAATAACTGATATTTCAATATCTACATTTTTAGGTAAACATGCAACCTGAACACATTCGCGCGCGGGAGGAACTTCATTAAAATATGTTCCATACACGTCATTAACTTTAGCAAAGTTATTCATATCCGACAGGAATATGCTGGCTTTTACAACATTTGAAAAGTCCATACCTGCTTCTTTTAAAATAGTAAGTACGTTCTCCATAACCTGCTTGGTTTGTTCCTGAATATCACCTGTAATAAGTTCACCTGTAAATGGACTTAAAGGAATTTGCCCTGATACGAAAAGAAAACCGTTACATAAAATACCCTGACTGTAAGGCGCAATTGGTTTGGGAGCGCCGGAAATATTAATTGCTTTTTTCATAAAATGTTTATAATAAATTACTTGTTTAATATTTGTTTAATCTGCGTATAAAAACTTTATTTGTTAATTTTATAATGATGCGTAAAATTAACAATATATGACTTCAATTATATAAATTTGTTTATCATTTTTTGAAAATTATTAAAGTATAAAACAATTTTTTAACGTCAATTATAGTTATTTCCATTTAAACTATTTACATTTGTATTGAAATTTTTAAACCTAAAATTAAAAAAAATGAAAAGAATAGTTCTATTAATAATTATCGCCACAACTTTTACTCTTGCTAATGCACAAAATGCTAAATTAGTAACTACCGCTAAACAAAATCAAAAAACCAGTATTAAAATAGCTGAATTACAGAAAACAATTACCGATAATATTACAAATGAGTTTTCAAATTGTAAGATATTGGAAGCATATAAACTTGGCGACGGAGCTGTTGTATATCAGGTTGTAGTTGAAAAAGATGCAAAAAAAGTTTATCTTTATTATGATAAAGATGGAAAATTTCTTAGTAAAACTGAAATGTTGAAATCAAAACCAACTCCTGTTAAATCATCAAAATCAGTACCTGTTGTCCCCAAAGCAACTACTAAATAAAAGATTGTAATTAAGCAGAAACAAAAGTTTCAGACTGATTTTAATGAAAAAAACAAAAGAAATCTTTATAAGCTCCTTTAAAGGGTTCTATATTACTGACGTTGCTTCACTGGTATTTATTGTTGCAATTTCTATATTTCAGATCATAGGTAGTTTTTCTGTTGAAAAATTTCCGTTAATGGAAGTTCTATACAATAATCTTAAATTGTTACTTATCCTCTGTGTTTTAGGGCTGCCTGTGGGTTTGTATATAGGATTATATGCAGGTAAAATGAAACTGAAACGATTATTTTGGATGCTTCTTGTTAGCTTTTTTATTTTCTGGTTAATGATAATTATTGTAATAATTTTAAAATCTGATTTTTCATTTTCCGGAAATTATATAAACGATATTTTACAAATGTCGGTTTGGGCTATGCTGGCGTATTCTTTTTTTGCCGTTCCTCTTATAATAATGACGGTTTTTTTTATTGAACGATGGAAAAGAAAATAATCAAATTCAAATAAATATCCCCCCTATAGTAAAAATTGTAAATGACACAACCCAAGCTAATATTGAGGTATATGCTATTACAAATAAAGTCCACTTATTGCTTTTGGTAGTTTTTTTTATTGTGGTTATGGTAGCTATACAAGGAGTATAAATTGATATAAAAAACATAAAAGACAAAGCCACTAAAGGAGTAAATACTTTCTGCCCTATCCTGTCTCCGGTTAAATAAACCTGTGATTGTAGATTTTCGATAAGATTTTGTTTATCGTTACCTGCTTTATGTTCCTTTTGGAATAACATACTAATTGTTCCCGTGGTGGTTTCTTTTGCTGCAATTCCTGTAATAATACTAATTCCCATTCGCCAATCAAAACCAAGAGGTTTTATAACAGGCTCAATAAATTTACCTATAGATCCAATGTATGATTTTTCAATATTTTTATTTTCGAAATTATTTGGGAAATAACTCAACACCCATATTACTATAGAAGCTATTAATATTGCGCCTGTAATTTTTTTTAAAAACAATCGCGAATTAAACCACATATTTCTCGAAATTGTTTTAATTGAAGGCATTCTTAATGGATAAAAACCTTGTTTAAATGGTTCTTTCGTATTTTTAAAAATGTATTTCTTTAAAATAAGCGCTAACAATATTGCAAAAAAAACAGACGTAAAATAAATAAAAAACATTACGGTGCCTGACTGCTTAGGAAAAAATGCAGAAATAAAAAGAACATACACCGTAAACCTGGAACTG
>JAAXXA010000443.1 GCA_013334735.1 Bacteroidota bacterium | reverse complement strand
TGACTTTGTAATAAAAGCCTGAATGAAGTCGGTCATGATGAGCGTAGTCGAACCATGATTTTTTAATATTAGCCACAGAATTAATAAGTAAATGAAAAAAAACTTTCTTACAATAGCAGCCTCCGATAACAGTGGTGGAGCGGGAATACAACAAGATCTCAAAATTGCTTTTGAATTGGGATATCATGGTTTGTCGGCAATTACAGGAATTACTGTTCAGAATTTTCAAAAAGTAAAATCTGTAGAGCCCATTAGCTCTGATCTTTTGTTGGCTCAAATAAAAGAAAATTTCACTTCTTTTAAAATTTCTGTTGTTAAAATTGGGGCTCTGTGCAGTAACGAAAATATTTGTATAGTAGGTTCTTTATTAAAAAAATACAACCCTCCCGGTGTTGTGCTAGACACAGTATTTGCTCCTACAAAAGGAAAATTTTTTACAGAACCGGATGCAATTGAATTATACCAAAAAAAGCTATTCCCTTATGTTGATATAATAACACCTAATAAAATTGAAATAGAATTGCTATTGCATAAAAAATTTAATTCAATTGAAGAGGCTGCTCAGGCATCTTTGGCATTGTCAGAAAAATATAACATTGCAATTTATATTAAAGGCGGGCATTTTGATGATTCAAAAATTGTAGAAGCTTTGATAATGAATGGTGAAATATTTTATTTCAACAAAAAACGCCTGATATTTCAATATTCACATGGAACAGGTTGTTCATTTTCTTCAGCTTTAAGTTGTTTTCTTGGAAATGGAATACCTCTAAAAACATCCTGCAGCAAGGCTTCTGCTTATGTAAGCAATTTGTACAAAAAAATCTAAACACATATATTTGTCCATAATTTTCTTTGATTTAGTCTTTTCATATTATTTTACGAATTCTAAATTATAAAAGAAAAACCACGACCTTAGCTAAGACTACAGCTGCCAAATGTCGTGGTTTATTCCTTATAGAATAATATTGAAAAAAGTTATTTTACTAAAGTCAGTTTTTTAGTATATTTATTATTTCCAATACGAATGTCAGCAAAATATATTCCCTGAACAAGATTTCTTCCATCAATATTAATGCTATGTAATCCTGCATTATATGAATTTTCTTCGGATGAAATAACTTTTTCTCCAATCATATTATAAAGTACAATTGAAACTTTTTCCGGTTGAATTAATGTAAATTCAATAGTAGTATTAGAATTAAAAGGGTTAGGGTAAACCTGAATATTTGAAGCTGATGAATATTCTTCAACCCCTGTTGCAGTGCAGAAATTTGCTGATTTCTGTGTTGTCCATGAGCTGCCTCCCTGAATTAAAGCTAAAGTTACACCATTATAAATTACTTCTACATTTCCTGAAACACCGTTGTATGTCATTCCATCTCCATAAGTATCATAAAGCCATAAAGTATAGCAATGATCAGTTTGCAGGCAAACAGAACTGTTATAAATATGCTCAGCCGATCTGAATTTTTCACTTGTAGCGACAACAGTAGAACCGTCTTTTATTTCCCAGTAGTTTTCACTGGGATAATCGTCTGTGAGTGTTTTTACAGTAACATTAGAGCCATTTAAAAAAGAAGAAAAAGTACCGGAAAAATTATTGTTTGCAGGATTTTCATCGGTAACTCCATTTGGACTTGTTAGTTCAAAATCAAAAGCATGTGAACCTTCAGTCATACCTGAAATAGTTGAAATAGTTACCTCGGCAATTTCATATCTACTTAGGGAACCTGTCCAGTTAAGGGTATCTTTAGCGATACCATCAACTTTCGAAATTATAGTGAGTGCCTTAAGAGTATCATTTCCGTAATTTTGAATCGTAAGTTTTGGTGAAATCTGATCGCTACAATAAGAACCTTTAGGAGCATTAATATTAAATAATTTTGCATCGTTAGAAGTAACGCTTAAAGCGGGGCATCCCTGAGCTGCAGTGTGTAATTGAGCAGCTGTTTTTTGCCCTACTAATGTAACTGTTCTGTCAGGGCATACTCTATATATTGTAGGGAAATAGGCAATATCATAATCCGTATTGATCTGATTAGTATTTGGGGAACAAGTAAGCATCATAGGGAATGTTGTTCCTAAAGTCCAGTTGCCTTTAGTATTGCAACCGGTTCCTTGTAAGCATGCTAAAGGATTTTCATCTCCTTCGACCCATAATACCATTAATTCATTAGTGCCATCAGGTCCCCAGCTATTAAATGCAGTTTCCAAAGCTCCTGACTGATGATACTGCCAACATGGACTGCACCATACTGCCGATACATCAATGAATACTGCCTTGCCTGAGTCCAGATAACTATATAAGTTTTGCGTATTACTTGCTATATCCTGCATAATAAAATTTTTCGCATAACTTCCGTCCGGTAATTGAGATTTTACTGAATAATTCAAAAACAACAAAAATGTTGTCAAAATTGAAATACATAAAGTTCTTTTCATAAGTGTCAGATTTTTAATTTATACAAAAATACATTTTTTATTTTAAGCGGTTGTTCTAAATTTTAATAAAAAATAAATAGAACGCATCTATCTTATTCAGTTAGAAGCGCTCTATTCAAAAGTCAGGGTAATAAAAACAAACTATAATTCAACGATTTTTCCGTAGGTTTCGGGGCGTCTGTCTCTGAAAAATTGCCATGTTGATCTTACTTCATCAATCATATCAAGATCGAAATCAGCAATTACCAATTCATCTTTATCTTCTGAACCACACGCAATTATTTCGCCTCTTGGGTTAACAAAATATGAATTTCCAAAGAATTTACCAAGATTCCATGGTTTTTCTACTCCAACTCTGTTGATGCAGCCCATAAAATATCCGTTAGCAACAGCATGCGCGGGTTGTTCCAGTTTCCATAAGTGTTGAGATAAACCGGCAACAGTTGCAGAAGGATTGTAAACTATTTCAGCGCCATTAAGCCCCAAACATCTGGCTCCATCAGGAAAATGTCTGTCGTAACAAATATATACTCCTACTTTGGCATATTTTGTCTGAAATACAGGGTATCCAAGGTTGCCGGGTTTAAAGAAGAATTTTTCCCAAAATCCCGAGGTATGCGGAATATGGTTTTTGCGATACTTTCCGAGATAGGTTCCATCGGCATCAATTACTGCTGCAGTATTGTATAATATTCCGGCTGACTCTTTTTCGTACATGGGAACAATAATTACCATACTGTATTTTTTTGCATACTGAGCAAGTAATTCTGTTGTAGGTCCCGGTATAGCTTCAGCTGAAGCATACCACATTTTATCCTGCCCCGGACAAAAATACGGAGTGTTGAATATTTCCTGCAGACACAAAATCTGAACGCCTTTTTTTCCGGCATCTTCGATATATGAAATATGTTTTTGCACCATTGCATCACATATTTCCTTTATGGTTCCTTCTCCTTCCGTTTTAGGAAGACTCATTTGGA
>JAAXXA010000023.1 GCA_013334735.1 Bacteroidota bacterium | reverse complement strand
TATATATTTGTACCACATAAACCGCCTTTGATAATTTTAAAACTCCATTACATATATAATAATAAGATATTAAATATTATCAAGTCAGTTAAATAAAAATTGTTCTCTAAAAGCTGAAAGAACGTATTATATGGAAAACATTATTGATAAATCAAAGGAATTAAATACATCAATAAATCTGATCAATGATAAGCTTAATTTTAAAGGGATTGCAGGAGATAATATTCCTGTAAGTATTGATTATATTTTGCCACTTGGAGATAATTTAGGTTACACATCTTTAGAACTATTTCTTTTAAGTTTTTCTTCGTGCGTGGGAAGTTCGGTTCTTACATTTTTACGTAAAATGAAAAAGACTATTACCGGATTTGAAATCCATTCCAAAGGTATTAGAAATGAAGAACACCCTACCGGTTTCAAAACTATTTTTATGGAAATAAATATTAAATCTACTGATATTAACGAGGATGATTTGAACAAGGTAATTCAACTTTCAGAAGAAAAATATTGTCCCGTTTGGGCAATGATAAAAGGGAATGTAGAGATTGACGTTAAATATAAAATTAATGCTTAAAAATAATTTCTAAATTTTTATGGTAACAATCTTAAACATAACATACAATTCAATATTTCATTTTGCAACGGCAGTATTAATAGCTATTCTGGCAGTGTTGATGTTTCGTTATTTTATACTTTCATTAAAAGAAAAGTCATATTATCCTGAACAATGGGCAAATTTGCTTAGAAAGAAAAAAATTTCTACGGAACTTATCATTATTGAAGAAAACTATGATGACAAAATAAGATTTTATAATTTTTGGTTCCAGATTGAAAGGTTAAAAAGAGAAAATATATCAGGCGATTTTGCCGAACTTGGAGTATATAAAGGGGAAACTGCACATATAATTCATACTTTAGATAAATCGCGTAAGCTGCATTTGTTCGATACTTTTGAAGGTTTTAAAAAAGAAGATCTGAAAGAAGAAACAGGAGAAGCGGCATCTTATTCCTCTAAAAATTTTGCCGACACTGACATAAAAAAAGTTCTTGCCAATATTGATGGAGGAAATAATATTATTGTTCACAAAGGGTATTTCCCTGATACTACCAAAGATCTCGAAATTATTAAATATGCTTTTGTAAATATCGATGCCGACCTTTATAATCCTATTAAAGAAGGTTTGAATTATTTTTATCCCCTTCTATCCCCCGGAGGTGTTATAATAATCCACGATTACAATCACAAATGGGAAGGAGCTGTGAAAGCAGTAAATGAATTTGCAGCAAAAATCCCTGAAAACATAATTGAAGTGGCTGATAAAAATGGAAGCGTAATGTTTATAAGAAATAAATAAGTGCCTAAAGTGCCTTGGGTTTGGAATACTTAGAGTACTTGGGCAGACTCAACTTTAGGCACTCTAAGTACTTTAGGCACTTCTTCTAATAAAGCAACTCCTGAACAATATCTTCCGTTTGCCCTGTCTTTAAAGCGATTTTGTATTTTATATAATACTCGTGCTTTCCACCGCCAATGATAATATCATTAATCACAGCGCGACTTGAATCACGTTTTAAACGAACGATATCGCCTACTTTGTATTTTAAAAATATTCTCATGGAATCACGGTAAGTCATAGCTTCGGTAAGTACACGGTATTTTGCAAGAAATGCGTTTACAAAAGCCAATGAATCTCTTGTTTTTTTAATTTTCAAAAACTTTGCATTCGAATTGAGAGTTGCAAGCTCTAAATCAGAAATTTCTTTTTGTTTTTCGGTAACTTTCTTGTTTAGTTTGTAAATGGCAAAGCCCATTCCCGACAATGTAAGCGCAAGGATAAGTATTAATATAAATTTCTTTTTCATTTTTCGGAATTTTAATATATTACAAAAATACTAAACTTATAACTTATGTTACGCAAATATAATAAAAAAGAGATTCCTCATCCCGCAAAACTCCATTCGGAATATTTCGTTAAAGAAAGACTCTATATTGTCATAGTTAATCTTGCGTTTCTCGTTAACGACCTCGTTGATGCCATCGTTGATCTTGCATATCTCATTAACAATTTGTCATACGTCCCACTAATGAGCGCAGTCGAAGTGTACTGTGGTGTGAGAGGCGCACTCCGTCAGTTAGTTCTGGCGGAGCCGACTACGATTATGGCTTCGTTATTTCCTTCATTTATCGTTTCAAAAATATGTTTTAACTGCAAACTCAAACTGGTTAATAAATATCTCTTTAAATCTCGATATATTGTTTTGCTCGTAAAAGAGTAACATTGCTTTCTTATAATCCACAGAGTCAACGGTTCTGAATGAAATAGGACAATGTTTGTAATTCATTAAAATAGCATTACTTACAATTCTTGCTGTCCTTTTGTTTCCGTCCATAAATGGTTGAATGTAAGAAATCAATACTAAAATTATTAGTGCCTTCTCAAATATATTTTCTTTCTTATTCACAAGTTTACAAGCAGACTCCAAAGCTTCACGTATTTGAAATTCGTTGTCAAGCGGACGATAATTAGTTCCCGAAATACCAACCCTGCGTTTTCTTATGTTTTTATCAACAGCTAATTCCTTAATAAGTAAACTATGTATGTCTTCAATTTTTGTAATTGACAAAGGAATTATGTTGTCTGGATTTTCAACGATAAAGTCAATTGCATCTTTATGATTCAGAAGCATAATAGCTTCTTCTTTCGTTTTCCCTGCTGCTGTTTCTTTGTCTTTTAGCAGTCTTTCCGTCTCAAGTAAAGAATAAGTATTACCTTCAATCTGAGACGATTTCCAACTTAAATCAATAGCAAGACGTTCAAGTTCATTTTTATATTCATAATTTGATAATTGAGAAATGTTTTCAGTGTATTTCTTCTGTAAGTCAAGCAGTTTTGAAAGTTCAGTTTCGGTTATAATTTTACTCTTGTCCAATAATTCAAAGATATCTAAATTGAACTCTTCTTTAATTTGCCTTTCGTCAATCTCCTTTTCATAGTAGCTGTCTATGTCAATTGAATATAATAATTCGTAGGATGGTGAAATAAAATATTTTGTTCCTTTTCCTTTTCCCTCCAGAATTATGTAATTCTCAGTTAGAAGTTGAGATAAAAGTCGTTTAACTGTCGCATAACTTATTGAAGACGCAAATTCTTTATGAATTTCGCCCGAAGAACAGTTTGCATGGTTCTGAATGAAATTTAAAATTTCTATTTGTTTCGATTCTAACATAATTGATTATTTTGTAGCTCACAAAGATATAAAATACAGCTCAATTTTCGCCACAAACGAGCTTTATTTTTTTGATAATGAGCCATAACGACCGCAAGCTTATTTTAGTGCGGAAATAAAAAGCACTTTCCTGTTACCCGATACAAAAATAATAAATAGCATTGAACTTTACTAACCCACTGAACTCCGCATTAAATTAGCTTGCTGTTAGCAACTGCATACACTACCCAAGTGTAATAGAAGCAGCTTCTGTACGTGGCTTCATTAAATGTAACAACAATGCTTTTTTCTGGGTTGGCAGGTGTGTAAGCGATTAATTTTACAGAAGGGAGGGAATTTTTTTTGCCGAGAAAAACTCCTGCCACACTTCGAGACGAGGCATTAAGCTTATTGTAAAATACAAATTCTACTATGCCTCTCCTCAGTGTGACTTCTCTCTTTGTGTCACTACCTGATATATTAAGGTTTATCAGGATGAACATCTCTAAAATAATTTAAATGCGTAACATCAGTTATTAAATAATATTACAGAAAGCTAATCGGTATGAGCCACGGTAACCGAAATAAAATGAGAGTCAAAACGAAAACCCCTTAAAATACTACATTTTAAGGGGTTTTTAATAAATAAATTCTAATATAAACGATTTGATGTGCTAATTGTAAACAGTCAATTGCTGACTGTTATTTGCCAACTGCTAACTTAAATATTATACATTTATTTAATAAACAGTCTATTTTTAATCTTCGTCTTTTTGTTCTGCTTCGTAAGCTTTCAGCAGTTGATCCTGAATATCGCCCGGAACCTGTTGGTAATCTACATATTTCATCCCATAAGTTGCGCGACCGCTGGTAACAGAGCTAAGCGCCGTAGAATAACGGTTTAATTCGGCAAGAGGAACGCGAGCTCTTATTTTCTGATAATTACTTCCTTCGCTGTCCATACCAAGTACAATAGCTCTTCTACCTTGTAAATCGGTCATTACATCACCCATTCTTTCGGAAGGCATAATAACTTCCACTTCATAAATAGGCTCAAGAATTTTAGGAGCTGCATTTTTGAAAGCTTCTCTAAAAGCGTTACGTCCCGCGAGTTTAAAAGAAATTTCGTTAGAGTCAACAGGGTGCATTTTGCCATCATAAATACTTACAATAATATCACGGGCATAAGACCCTGTAAGCGGTCCCTCTTCAATTTTTTCCATAATACCTTTAAGAATAGCAGGTATGAAACGTGCATCAATTGCGCCTCCTACAATACAATTATGATAGAATAATTTACCACCCCAGTTAAGGTTAATTTCTTCCCTGCCTCTTATCGGAAATTCTTTCTGGTCAACTTTACCTTCGTAATAAGGCTCTATCATCATGTGTACTTCGCCAAACTGACCGGAACCGCCCGATTGTTTTTTGTGGCGATACATTGATTTTGCAGACTTTGTAATTGTTTCCCTGTAAGGAATTTTGGGCGCAAAATATTCAATTTCTATTTTATCGATATTTTCAATTCTCCATTTTAAAACGGTTAGCTGAAGTTCTCCTTGTCCCATTACGATAAGCTGTTTCAGCTCTATTGATTGCTCATAAAGAACGGTAGGATCTTCTTCGCGAACTATTCTTAAAATACCACCAAGTTTTTCGTCATCACCTTGATTTTTAGCTCTTACAGCTGTTCTGAATTTTGGTTCAGGATAAACGATAGGTTCAATTTCAACACCTGCATTTTTTGTTGAGTTAATTGTGTTATTGGTATGAACATCTTTAAGTTTAATTGATGCGCCTATGTCTCCGGCTACAAATTTTTCGACTTTATTTCGTGTTTTTCCTGCAACAGTAAATAGTTGCGATAATCTTTCCTTTGAACCCGTGTTAGCATCAACCATATCAAGTCCTTCAGTAATTTCTCCTGAAAAAAGTTTAAAAAATGAAACCTGACCAATATGAGGTTCTATAGATGTTTTGAACACAAGAGCTGAAGCGGGTTCTTTAGCGCTGCATTTTATTTCTTTTCCATCGATTGTTTTATGTGAAGGAACTTCATCCGGTGCGGGAACCAAATCATTAACAAATTGCATAAAAGCGGCAACGCCAATGTCTTGTTTTGCAGATAAACAAAGAACAGGATAAATATCTCTTTTAATAATACTTTGTTTTAAACCTTTTAATAATTCTTCTTCTGAAAGTGTGCCTTCTTCAAAGAATTTTTCCATAAGTTTTTCATCGCTTTCGGCAGCAGCTTCTATAATCTTACCATGTAATGCTTCTGCTTTTGCTTTTTCTGATTCCGGTATGTCGGAAATTTCGATTTTGCCTGAACCTGAAGTGAATTTCAGTTGTTTCATTTTCAGCACGTCAATTACCGTGTTGAATGATGCGCCAGTATTTACAGGATATTGAACAGGGATTACTTTTTCACCGAAATATTGTTTCATTTGACGGATAGATTCATCAAAATTAGCTTTATCGTGATCCATCTGGTTTACAACAAAAACCACGGGAGAATTATGTTTTGAAGTATATCTCCATGTAATCTCTGTTCCCACTTCCACTCCGTTTTGCGCATTAATAACCATAACGGCAGTATCACAAACTTTAAGAGCGGCAACAACTTCGCCTACAAAATCATCAAAACCGGGAGCGTCAATAATATTAATTTTCTTTCCTTCAAATTCCGAATACATTACGGTTGAAGATATTGAGTTCTGTCGTTCCAATTCTATTTCTCTGTAATCGGAAACAGTATTTTTGTCTTCTACAGCTCCCCTTCTGGTGATTACTCCGCCTTCAAAAAGCATTGCTTCACTGAGTGTTGTTTTACCGGATTTTGCACCGCCTATCAGTACAATATTCCTAATTTCGTTGGTTTGATATACCTTCATAATGGTAAAAAATTGTTATGGTTATTTGTTTTTGTAATTTTCTAAAAGTATGCAAAACTAATTATTTTTATAAAATAAAAAAATCTTTATCACATATATAATATGTTATGAGGTGAAAACTCTTGGAAATCCTTAACCTGAATAATTCATGAATTTCTCTAACCTGATTAATTCACAAATGGGACTAAAGTCCAAATACTCAGCATCTTATTTTAACCACGCCCTTAAGGGCGTGGTTATTAAAACATACGTTATATGAGGGCTTTAGCCATGAACATTAATTTTGTAAACTAAACATAGCGACTCATGAACACCAAAAATAAAATATTTTGTGAATAATTAATCAGGTTAAATTATACGTATAAAAAGTGCCTAAAGTATAGTATCTCTAAATACTTTAGGCACTCCAAACTTTAGGCACTTTAGGCACTATTCCTTACACAATTGCCTCAAATTCATCCTCATTTTTATAATTGATATTTTCATAATAAGGAAGATTTTTCTTGTTCAATCTGTTTGACCTTCTGCGACCTACTCTCACTTTTGCAGTATATGCAATATAGTACATTATCGGAACAAGGATAAGAGTAAGGAAAGTAGCGAAGCTTAAACCAAAAATAATTGTCCATGCCAGTTTACCAAAAAACTGAACATTTTCGCCTCCGAAATGTATTTGCGGATTTAGGTCGGTGAACATTGTAATAAAATTTATATTAAACCCAATAGCTAAAGGAACCAAACCTATTATGGTTGCTGAAGCTGTAAGCAACACAGGAGTAATACGCGTTTTCCCAGCCTGAACAATTGCATCTTTGGTTTTATGTCCGCGTTCTTTCAGCACATCGGTAAATTCAACAAGTAGAATTCCATTTCGGACAACAATACCTGCCAAAGCTACAATTCCAATACCTGTCATAATAATAGATATTGTCATTCCAAAAATAATATACCCTAACAAAACACCGATCAGACTAAATAATACTTCTGCCAGAATTATAAGGGGTTTACTGGTAGAATTAAACTGAGTTATAAGAATAAAGAATATAAGGCAAAGAGCAAGTATCATTGCAGTATTAAGAAAATTCATTGAATCTTTTTGATCTTCCTGTTCTCCTGTTAATTCAACTTCAACTCCTTCGGGCGCATTAAAGCTTTTCACAGCTTTTGTAATATTTGCCACTACCTCATTGGCCGTATAGCCGGATAGAACATTTGATGTAAGATTAATTATTCTTTTGAGATTTTTGCGTTTTATGCCTCCATAACTATTAACATAACTGATTTTTGCAATAGAAGACAATGGGATTTGTCTTAAAATTCCGGTATTCATATCCCTGTATGTTATTTTCAGGTTCATCAGAGCATCTATGTTTTTACGTTGTTTTTCCGAATAGCGTAATTGCATAGGGTATTGATCTTCATCTTCGCGATATTTTGAAATTTCTTTTCCGAATATTGCCGATCTGATCTCCATACCAATGGTAGCGGTCGAAACGCCTTCCCTGTTCGCTCTTTCGCGGTTTATATCAATTATTATCTCCGGTTTACCTTCTTCAAAATCTGATTTCAATTCTTCTATTCCGGGAATTGCCAATAAATTGATATATTTTAAAAGTTTATGAGAAGTTACTACGAGCGAATCAATATTATCGCCGGTAATTTCAATATTGATAGCTTTGCCAGTAGGAGGACCATTCCTGTTGGCTTCCACTGTAATGTTAGCGGTAGAAATTCCTTTTACAGCATTTCTTATGGAGTCAAGGTAATCGAAAGTATTAAACCTGTTTCTTTTAGCAAATTCCACAAAGGCAACGGTTATTTTGGCTTTATTGGAAGCTACTGAATTATCATGATCCATTGGGTCAGCAGCGCTCAAAGCAACATTTGTAATCAGTGATTCAACATAAGGGTTATTTTGTCCTACAACACCTTTAATCCTTTTCTCTACAATTCTGGTAATAGAATCTGTATATTGTAAACTTGTCCCGACAGGCAATTTTATATATGTATAAATATAATTCGGTTGATTGGCAGGAAAGAATTCAACTTTAGGTTTTGCAATACCAACAATAATAAAAGTAATAAAAAGCAATGCAAATGTGCCCCAGAGCAATTTAAAAGGTCTTTTTCCTTTCAAACAAAGTTTCAGAAGTTTTTCATATCTGTTCATAAATGCAGGTATAAATCTATGCTGAAATTTAAAAAGAACTTTTGCCATATAGATATTATGAATTATATAAAGCATCATAACAAACACTAAGAAATTTGCAATTCCTATCCAACCGATAACATAGCATAATAAAGCAAAAGCAGCAATAATTCCTGAAACTTTAAACATTTTTTTCTTATCAGTTTTTTTAATTTCTTCTTCATCATCGTGCGCCATAAATTGTACGGCAAATACAGGATTAATAATATACGCCACGAATAAAGAAGCGAACAAAGTAATAATAAGAGTAACCGGAATAAAATACATGAATTTCCCCACTACGCCGGGCCAAAAAGCTAAAGGAAAAAATGGCGCAAGAGTAGTTAACGTACCTGATAATATTGGAATGAACACTTCTCCCGCCGCTAATTTTGCCGCTTTTTTAATACTTATTTTTCCTTTATTTTGCTTAAATATCCTGTGAGTGTTTTCAATAACAACAATAGCATCGTCAACCACTATTCCAAGCGCAAAAATAAAAGAGAACATAACCAGCATGTTCATTGTAAAACCAATTCCCGGCATTACAATATATGCAATAGCTATCGAAAGCGGGACTGATAATCCGACAAAAAAAGCATTCGTAAACCCCATAAAAAACATAAGTATTATGGTAACCAGAATAAAACCGATAATAATTGTATTGTTTAATTCCGTGAGGGTTCGTTTAGTGAATTTTGCCTGTTCACCGGTAATATCAATTTTTAATTTTGAAGGTAATTTCGACAATTTTAAATCAGCAAGAGCATCGTTAATTTTATCCGATGCATCTATTAAATTTTCACCGCTTTTTTTAATTACATTAAGTGTTAAAACATTTTTATCATTCAGTCGCGCGTAGCTTTCCCTTTCTTTAAAATCATCTTTAACTTCAGCAATATCTTTAAGATAAACAATTGCTCCGCTCGAAGATTTAACTACAATATTTTTTAATGTTTCGATATTGGTAAATTCGCCTACTACACGTATTGCTCTTTTCATTCCGACCATATCAATAGATCCGCTTGAAATAGTAATGTTTTCGCTAGCAACAGCGCGTTCAATATCAGTAAGAGAAACATCTGCAACCTGCATCTTGTACATATCGGCATTTATCTGAATTTCCCTGTCTAAAGCGCCAATAATATCAACACGGGTAATTTCTTTCATTGATTCTATCCTGTCCTGAATAATATCAGCATAATCCTTTAGTTTGGACACTTCGTAATCGCCGGAAATATTGATATTCATAATTGGAAATTCCGAAAAATCAATTTCGCTCACTGTAGGATCGACAGTTAATTTATCTGGTAAGTCTTTTTTTGATTTATCAACGGCGTCCTTAACTTTTTGTTTAGCATCAGTTTGGTTTACATCAGTATTAAACTCAATAATTATCATAGAAAAATCCTGTATGGAATTACTTGTTATTTTTTTTATACCATTAACTGATTTCAGATTTTTTTCGATAGGACGTGTAACTAAGTTTTCCATATCGGTAGGCGATGTTCCTGAATATACAGTAGAAACTATATAAGTAGGAATTACAAGCTCAGGGAATTGTTCCTTGGGTATGGAATTATAACTCAACATTCCGAATATGGAAATGATAATAACTAAAACAAATATACTTGTCTTATTGTCGATACTCCAGCTTGTTGGTCTGAATTCTTTTATTTTGGATTTCATGATAAGATAGTTTGTAAAGTTAGAAAGTTTGTAAAGTTGAAAGTTTATTTCGTTATTAGAATTTCAACAGTTGACCATCTTCCAGATTCTGATAACCGTTAATAATGCACTTTTCTTCTTTTTTTAATCCTTTAAGTATTTCTGCAAATCCATTGTAAGTTCTGCCTATTTCAACTTTTACTTTTTTAGCAATATATTTATTGGCGTTGTTTTTTTCTGCAACATAAACATAATCATCTCCACCAATTTTTTGAATAACATTTACAGGAATTGTGATCGCTGAATCGGCATGATAATCATTAATTTTAACCACAGCAATCATATTAGCCCTATAAGAATCGTCTGTATTATCCAATCTCACTTCCACGGTAAAAGTTCTGTTTACTGCATTAATATATTTACTGGCAAAGGAAATTTTTGAAGACACTTCTTTATCAAGATCGGGAAAAAATATTTTTACATTATTACCTGTTTTTAATTTTGCAGAATATGCTTCAGCTATTTCGGCAAGAACTTTCACTTTAGAAAGATTAACCACGCGAAAAGCCGTAGTAACACCGGGGGTAACAGCTTGTCCTACTTTTATAGGAATTTCTTCTACAGTCCCGTTTATCGGAGAAACGATTTTTGCCGTAAGCACCTGTTCTTTTAATGTTTTTATATTATTTTCAATGCTTTCCTTGGTGTTTTTTGCCGTCAGATATTGAACTTCAGACCCAATCTTTTGATCCCACAATTTCTTTTGTTTTAAATATAAATTATTAACATAAGTATAAGTAGAATCAAGCGAATTAAGAGATTGCTTTAAAATTGCATCATCTAACTGAGCGAGAATCTGACCTTTTTTTACTTCCTGTCCTTCCACTACATTAATAGAGGTAACTACACCCATCATTTTGGGGCTAACCGAAACATTTTCTTCTCCGTCAATTTTCCCCTGAACCTCTATGTAATGGTTAAATTCTTCGTTTTTAAGCTCTACTACTTTTACTTCAGTAATTTTATCTAATGATTTCCCTGTTTCCAGAGCTACTTCTTTTTCAAGAGTCTTTATTTGTTCGGCAATTTCATCATGTTGTTTTTTAAGATTTTCAAGTTTAGTTTTCTTATCTGTATTGCACGATAACGCGAACATACCAACGATTGCTATTAAAAATATTTTTTTCATAATTTAAGGTATTGGGTATTTGTTAATGGTTAATGGTTAATGGTTAATGGTTATTGGTTATTGGTTATTGGTTATTGGTTATTGGTTATTGGTTAATGGTTAATGGTTAATGGTTATTAGGTCATAAAGTTTGTAAAGTTTATAAAGTGTTAATTGCTATTCACTATTCACTTTTCACTTTTCACTATTCACTATTCACTATTCACTATTCACTTTTCACTATTCACTATTCACTTTTCACTATTCACTATTCACTTTTCACTTCCCTTATGCCTTGTCAACTTATCAACTTGGTTACTTGTTTGTTAATTAATAATTATTGAGCGCTTTATTTAGATTTGATTTGGATTTCAACAATTCCAAGACAGTACCGAAATATGTTCCCTGTGAAGTCAGGTACTGATTATAAGTTTGAGTTAATTCAAGACTTGTAGAAATTCCTTCATTATATTTTATAATTGTTTTGTTATAAATCTTTTTTGCCAGTTGCATATTATTCAAATCAGATTGATATTGATCGGTGTATGTTTTTAATGTAGAGCGGGAATTTTGGACATCAAGTTCTAATGCTTGCTGCAACTGCTTTTGAAGAGTTCTTGTTTTTTCAAGCTCAAGGTTATCCTGCTGAATTTTAAAATGTTTAATGCCCGAATCCCAAATAGGTAATGAAAGACCTATGCCGAAAATTGTTGTTTTGTACCAATCTTTATCCTTTTTAAAAAAATCAAATTCAGAGCGTTGCGCATTCCTAGAGGTTGTAATAAAACAACTCATCGATGGTAAATATCCAAATTTATCTTTCTTTAAATTAAGCATTGACAAGGTTTCTGTTGTTTGAAGAAGTTTGTAATCGATATGTTTTTTATAATCGAATTCTTTGGAAACAAGATTTTCCGATACCGACTGTATAATCATATCATTTAGCTTATCGGTTAAAACAATTTGCCGGCTCAAATCAATTCCCATCTGAAATTTAAGAAGATTAAAAGCTATTTCAATTTGCCTGTCAACCATGTTTAACTTATTTGTAATAGTGCTAACTAAAATTCTTAATTGGTCAACATCTGTTTCTTCAATAAATCCATTTTCCAGGTATTTTTTTGTATCGTTTAAAATTTTATCAAGATTGATAAGAGTTGAATCAAGGATACTTTTGTTTTCCTGAGCTACAAGCACTAAATAGTATGCTTGCGCAACACTTTCTTTTACTTCATAAACGGATTTTGTGTATGAATTTGAAGATAATTCCACAAAAGCTTTTGCTGCTTGCAAGCCTACAATATACGAACCGTCAAAAATAAGCTGAGATGCAGTGATATCAGCCGTAAAATTATGCTTCGACCCGAATTGAATTGGAAATTTACCTCCGCTTGAACCTGTCATTTCCGCGGGAGTGATAAGACCGTGTCCAACAAGAACTCCTTCTACTGCAGGTGTTAAAAAATCGGGCATCAACTGGGTTGGGATATCAATGTAATTTTGATATTTTACGGAAGCATTTATCTGAGGAAAACCTAAAGCTGTAATTTGAGATACTTTCTTTTTGGCAATATTGATATCTACGTCAGCATTTGTATTTTTGTACGCGTTTTTTTCGCCATAATCCTGAGCCTCCTTGAGCGAAAATGATAATACACTGTCAGTTTTTGTCTGCTGCGCATAAATTGGATAAATTGCAAGGATAAATATTGATGTAAATAATAGCTTTAGGTTTTTCATTTTTTAAGCTCCTTCTTGTTAAAAAATTTAATAGGTTATTTATCTGTCAAAAATATTTTTAAGTTTTTATTCTAAAAACAACTAATCTGTGAATGCCCGAAAAAATACTTTAAATTTTATTTTCCAAATATTCTATTCCTTTTTTATTAGCTATTCCTCTAATATGGTAATCAAAAAAAGTATTAAAAAGTTCCTCATAAGAATATTTGTTTTCAACAATCAAGTCAAAAGTATGAGTCGTTTCTACACGAAAAAGGTAAAAATGAGCAATAATATCAATATTCAGATTCTTCCTGTATAAGCCTTCTTTAATACCCTTTTTCATATTTGCCGAAATTTGCTTGAAAATATGTTCTCTCCTGTTAGTAATGATATTTTTCCATATTTCGGGATAGTATTTTTGCAAATCATAAGAAGTTGTCGGGCTTGCTTGTTTAAGAAAATTCGAAATAAGTTTGCTTACCATCAACAATTCTTCAATGGCATTAGCCTTATGATTAATAAGCTTTGTCATATCTTCCTGTTGCTTATCCATTTGGTATTCAACAACTTTTTTCACAAGCTCATCTTTATCTTTAAAATATTGATAAAGCGTTTTTTTAGAAATGCCCAGCTCTCTGGCAGCATCATCCATAGAAACGCTTTTAATTCCGAATTTCATATAAAGCT
>JAAXXA010000442.1 GCA_013334735.1 Bacteroidota bacterium | reverse complement strand
GTTATTAGTTATTGGTTATTGGTTATTGGTTATTGGTTATTGGTTATTGGTTATTAGTTATTGGTTATTAGTTATTAGTTATTGGTTATTGGTTATTAAGTTATTGGCTGTTAAGTTGTTAGTTATTAAGTTATTAGATACAATTAGCGTTTTTTCTTTTTCGGAAAAATAATTTTATAAGCTACATCTATTTTACCATTAGCAATATCATTCAATTTTCCTTTGATCATTTGTTTTCGTAAATTGCTAAGGTGGTCAATAAAAACTATTCCATCAGTATGGTCGTATTCATGCTGTATAATGCGGGTCAAAACACCTTCAACCCATTCATCGTGATATGTGAAGTTTTCATCAAAATATTGAATATGAATTTTAGGTTTTCTTAAAACATCTTCGCGAAGTTTTGGAAAGCTGAGACAACCTTCGTTAAAAAGCCACTCCTCCCCTTCTTCTTCAATAATATGAGCATTAATAAAAACTTTTTTATATCCATCAAGCTCAGGATTTTCATCATCGGCATATCCTGTAGCATCAATAACAAAAAGCCTGATTGACAAACCTATCTGAGGCGCAGCAAGACCAACACCGGGAGCAGCATACATAGTTTCGTACATATTATCTATAAGCTCTTTGAGATTAGGATAACTTTTCCCTATTTCTTCTGTTTCCTTTTTAAGGATAGAATTTCCGTAAGAATATATTGGTAAAATCATGTAAATAGTATAAAGTTTAAAAGTTATAAAGTTATAAAGTTTGTAAAGTTGTAAAGTAAAATGTTATTTGTTGTTAAGGCTTTCCATGTACGATTGTAAAATTAAAGTAGCGCTAATACTGTCAATCAAAGCTTTATTTTGCCTGTCTTTTTTCTTTAAACCTGCGTCAATCATAGTTTGAAATGCCATTTTTGAAGTAAATCTTTCATCAAAACGTTTAATAGTAATTAAAGGGAAGGTTTTTTTTAATAATTTTACGAAAGGCTCAACAAATCTGGCAGATTCAGAATCAGTATTATTCATTTGTTTCGGTTCGCCAACAACAAAACACTCAACATTTTCATTAGTTGTATATTTAATAAGGTATTCAATAACATCTTTTGAATGTATTGTTCCCAGAGAGCCGGATATCATTTTTAACTCATCGGTAACAGCTAATCCAACTCTTTTCCTACCATAATCAATTGCTAATATTCTTCCCAATTACTTTTATTTTTTGCAAAAATATGAAAAATTTATAATTATTAAAAAATGTATCCGATGCCTTATACGGATTTATTATATAATTTTGCAATAGTAACAAATTTTAAAATCATGAGTTTAGAAAATTCAATAGAACTTGCCTGGCAAAATAGAGAATTATTAAAAGAGAAAGATACCAAGTTTGCTATTCAAAAAACAATTGAACAGTTAAACATTGGAGCTGTAAGAGTTGCAGAGCATATAGGAGGCGAATGGAAAGTAAATGAATGGATAAAGAAAGCCGTGATTTTATATTTTCTTATTCAGCAAATGGAAGTAATTGAAGCTGGACCATTTGAGTTTTATGATAAAATTCCTTTAAAGAAAGATTATAAAAAATTAGGTGTAAGAGTTGTTCCTCATGCAATTGCCAGATATGGAGCATATATAGCAAGTGGAGTGATAATGATGCCCTCATATATAAATATAGGCGCTTATGTAGATTCGGGTACTATGGTTGATACATGGGCAACCGTGGGGTCGTGCGCGCAAATTGGTAAAAATGTTCACTTGAGTGGAGGGGTTGGTATAGGTGGAGTGCTTGAACCTATTCAGGCTGCGCCTGTTATAATTGAAGATGGAAGCTTTATAGGTTCTCGTTGTATTATTGTAGAAGGAGCAAAAGTTGAAAAAGAGACTGTACTTGGGGCAAATGTTGTAATTACTCAATCTACTAAAATTATAGATGTAAGCGGGAGTGAAACAAAAGAATATAAAGGACTCATTCCTGCACGTTCTGTTGTAATTCCGGGCTCATACACTAAAAAATTTCCCGGTGGAGATTATAATGTTAATTGCGCATTAATAATAGGACAAAGAAAATCATCAACAGATTTAAAAACTTCTTTGAATGATGCATTGAGAGATTTTAATATCGCTATTTAGAGTTTGTCCGTAATGTTAAGTATAAATATTATTTTTGATTTGAGATTTATGATTTAAGATTGAAAATCAGATTTTAAATCAAAAATCTTAATTTAAAAATTTTAAATTATTTTAAAAATATTTGATGTTACAGATAGTCGCTTAATAATTCTGATTTTGCATTATTTCTTTTCATTAAAAACAAAAAAAATACTAAACCTTAATTCGTTGAGTTAAAATATAAAACATATATTTGACCAAATTTTGTCTGAACTAAAAAGATTTATGAATAGCTCCATTGATGCAAAAATCAACGATTACAAGTTATACAAACTATTTCAGTTCGTTGAAATAGACACTAACTTATATCGCATTGGGAAGCGATTTCATTTAGGAATCACAGCTATTGTAATTTCTTTTTTACTTCTCCCCAAAACCGGCATCACTAATATAACAAACGATTCTCCGATAAAGGATAATACAATAAGTGTTAATTCAAATGTTTCAAACTTTTCGATGTACAGGAAAGCCTTTGATGAATATCACATAACAGCACAATATACATACAACAACACATGGATATTGAATCAAAATACGTATGGGCAATTTAAGGGTAATAGATTATCTTACCGCATGGATTTTGGTTCTTCAGTTGGAATAATGGCAGGATATGATGTAAGACGGGAATATGGTTTCGAGGCAGGAATAATATTTCGTTCTTTTCAGGGGCAGACATATTTTGACAAACTAAGTATTGGAGAATTTGCTAGAGAGATCGACCTTGAATATGTACACATACCTGTGATGTACAAATTTAAAAAGTATTTAAAAGGTGGTAAAACTCCTTTAATACTTAATATTGTTACGGGAATTCAATACGGGAGATTATTGAGCGCGTTGGAAACAGTAAATCTAATAGATAAGGATATAACAGAAAGGTTTAACAAAAATGAAATTGGATTGATTTTAAATTTAGAAAACGATTTATACCTGATCGATTTTTTTTATCTTACGGTTGGATTAAACTCGAGTATCGGTAATAACATAAATGCTCAAGACTGGCCTGTGAAAGACGGAGTTAGCGAAACTTCACATAATTTATTAATTGGATTGAATTTCGGAATGAGTTATTATTTCGGGGCTAAAAAAAGCAGTAGAAATTGTTCGGCATATAAATAAATTGTATAATATTTTTAAAATTCCATTAATGAGAAACTACTTTAAGTCCAATTATAGAAACAATAAGTGTAGTAATAAAGAAAAGTCTCCAAAAATCAACAGGTTCCTTAAAAATAATTAATCCGACAATCACTGTTCCAACAGCCCCGATACCTGTCCAAA
>JAAXXA010000441.1 GCA_013334735.1 Bacteroidota bacterium | reverse complement strand
CGGCTATATCAAATTTATTTAGATTTTTATATGTTTCTCCGATATTAATAAGCGACATCGCGATTCCTTTTTTATCGTCAATATCTTTCCTTATTTCCAAAGCTTCCTGAAAATATTTTCTCGCCTTTTGGTTCTCATTAGTATTCAGATAAGCCATTCCAATATTATTAAGTGCATTAAAAATCCCCTGATCGCTCTTTATTTTACGAAAAACCTGTAATGCCCATATATTATAACTTATAGACTTTTTTATATCGCCTTTTGTAAAATATATCAACCCAATATTTAGTATCGCGGCGGCGTTGCTCTCATCATTTACATTTTGCCTTATCGTCAATGATTGGAAATAATATTTCAGAGATTCATCATAATTCTTCATATAAAAAAATATGAGCCCAATATTGTTAAGTGTTTTGGCAATACCTTCTTTGTTTTTTGTTTTTTCATAAATTGACAGAGCATAATAAGAATATTTTAATGATTTACTATAATTACCCTGTAGAAGAAAAATAACACCTATATTTTTTAATGAGTTTGCTACACTATTAACAGAGCCATGCTTTATTCCCAGTTTTAAAGCATTTTGTCCATAAATAAATGCTTTATCAGGTTTAGTAGTTTTAAGGTTCCAGCATAATAAATTGAATATTCTAATTTTAAACGTATCGTTGTTGGAATATTTTACAAGATTCTCCAAACTATCTGTAGTAGTAGTTTGAGAATAAGAAGAAAAACAGAATAAAAAGAAAGAAAGAAATACAAGTTTTTTTAAGGCTATGGTCATCGGGTAATTGTTAATGATTAATGGTTAATGATAATTCGTAATTCGTTATTGGCTATTGTGTTATTCGTTAATGATAATTCGTAATTGGTTATTGTTTCTGAAATTCAAATATATAATAAATTATTTTAAAATAATAAATCATTCAAAGCATTATTTTCGTTTAAATCTATTTTACTTTAATAACTATTATTTTTACATTTTCACAAGCAGGACCTGTAACTGTTATATTTTTTGTTCCTGCACCGGGTGTTTCGGTGTACATTAAACTAAAACCACATCCATAAGAAGCAGCATTGTGATAAAGGTAAACTTGGTCTTTTGTAACACCGTCATATTGTAAATATACAGTACCATTATATGCATCCCCTTTTGCAAAAACGATTACTTTTTCATTAGCCACTGTAGTTAATGAAAGAGAAGCGCCTGATGCTGCAACTATATCTGAAACGCTTCCTCCGCCTGCCTGCCAGCTTGCCAAACCATTAGCATCGGAAGTTAAAACTTTGCCTGCAGCCTGATTACCATCTGTAATTTTGATACTGCCGTTTACTTCTAATTTAGCGCCCGGATTCGTTGTATTTATACCGACATTGCCATTATCTTTAATAATAAACTTGGTATTTGCTGCATAATCAAAAACAGCACCTACTGTTTGAATACTTTCCGGTTCATTAAAAAAAGCAATATCTCCACCGCCATTACTATTACTATTACTACCTATACGAATACCCGCTCTTGCAATATTATCAAAAGAATACTGGTATTCATCGGTATTTGTACTTAGCCTGAGTCCATGTAACAGGCTTAAATTTCCACTTGAATAATTAGTGCCAATATTAGCGTAGTTCCAATCAGCACTGCCCCATCCAATAGACCTACCCATAGTACAACTACCAAGATCCAAAACATTTCCGGGATTAGAAATACCTATACCGACGTTGCCTGCATCATCAATTGTAACTGCCTTATTAGTTCCATAAGTACCTAAGAATAATTTACCGGTCGTACCCCCTTGACGAATGATTGCACCATTAGTATTTGCGCCATCAGATGAATAACCAAACAATAATGAACCGGCGTCATTTGCAGTTCTTTGCATACATGTTAAATAATGCAAACCTGAAGCAACTCCTGAATCACAGACAAGATACAATTTGAATGCAGGTTTAGCCCCAATACCAACACTGCCGTTAGTATCAATGACTATACCTTCTTTAACATATGTTCCTGCTAAATTTGATGTGCGGATACGAAGAGTTCCATCAGTGGAATAATGATCAAAAAGCCACATCTGATTTCCAATAGAGGGGTCGTGTAGTCCAAAGGTTCCGCTTCCTGCATCCACCTGAAGTCCGGTATGAGGACTTGTTGTTCCGATGCCAACATTGCCAGTGCCTGTTATCCTCATACGCTCATTTGAACTTGTAATACCATCTGTAAAGAACCTAAGATTTTCAGTTGGTCCACCCAGTATTGCTCCAGTAACACGAGGCGTAGCATTTAACATTGCAATTCCTGCATCACCGCTTAAATCACCATAAATTGCCTTTAAATATATTCCTCTACCATCCGTGTGCCTGACATCCAAATTCGCTTCGGGTTTAGAAGTTCCAATTCCAACATTTCCCAATGAATCAATTATCATTCTATTGGTATTATTGGTACGGAAGCCAAGTGAATTATTTTCAATAGTGCCAAGAAAGTTTGTTCCCGAATTTGTTCCAACATTACCGGTAATTCCCCAAGCATTCAAAGAACCTGCTGCTCCTGTTGCTCCCGTATTGCCTGTAACACCAACTGCTCCACCAGCACCTGTGGGTCCTGTAACGCCGGTTGTTCCCACACCTGTTGCGCCAGTTATACCGGTTAAACCGGTAGCTCCTGTTGGGCCAACGCCTGTTGAAAGCTTGACCCATTGATATCCATCCCAATAATAATACCCGGGTGAAACATCGTTTGGAGGTGCACCGTCTATAGTTGTGTTATAAACAAGCAAACTTATTGCAACACCTGCTCCAATTGGCGAATTTGAATTTGTAGCGCTTAATCCCACTCTCGGAATTAAAATACCTTTTGAATCATGAGAAACATCTAATATTGCCGAATTATCGGCAGAATTACCGTTAGTGTTGATTGCTACGCTTTGCGCGTGAGAGTTGAAAGAAAAAACAAGGCATAAGGCATAAGGGATAAGGGATAAGTGGTTCATGCTTCTGCTTCTTAAGGTTAAAGATGTTTTTTTTGTTTGCGTTCTCATTGGTTATTCGTTAAAAGTTAATATAGTTAAAAAGTTGACAAGGCATCCGCCACAGGCGGAGGCAGAAGAGCGTCTAAATTGCAGCTTGTAGCTTGTGCCTTGTAGCTTGTAACTTATCACTTCTTTTTTCCAGACTTAACAATTGTTTTATTTTTTTATTAAGCCTTCTATTAATGTTTTTAACTCTTTTATTTCTTTTTGTTGTTCTTTGATGGCTTCTACCAAAATGGGAGTTAGCTTGGAATAATCCACCGATTTGTAGCCTTCTTTATCGGTTACCACTAATTCGGGATATACTTTTTCTAATTCCTGCGCTATTAAACCTATTTGTTTATCATCTGTAAAATTTTTATCGGGAAAATCTTTTGCTTTCCAATAGTAAGTAACCCCCTGTAATTTCA
>JAAXXA010000440.1 GCA_013334735.1 Bacteroidota bacterium | reverse complement strand
AAATCACCGTTCGGCTTCATAATATCAGCTCCGGCTCTGCCTGATTCTAATAAAAAAGCATTTCCATAATCGAAGAAATACATATCTTTAGAAGTAAGCTTATTTATTGCAGCAACTTGTCGGCGTAGGCTTTCGTAAACTTTTTGTTTAAAAAGCTCCGGTTCTTCCGACATCATTTTTTTTGAATCTTCAAAAGACAATCCCACTGGATAATATCCCCCTGCAAAAGGATTATGTAAGGAAGTTTGGTCAGAACCCATATCTACTTGTATTCCATCTTCTGCAAATTTCTCCCATAAATCAACAACATTTCCCTGATATGCTAAAGAAACGGCTTCTTTATTAGCTTTTGCTTTATTTATACGAATAATCAGCTCGTCAAGATTAGTATAAACTTCGTCAACCCATCCCTGCGAATATCTGGTTTGCACGGCTTTTGGATTAATTTCAGCAATTACTCCAACAACTCCTGCAATTACCGAGGCTTTTGGTTGAGCGCCCGACATACCCCCTAATCCTGAAGTTACAAATAATTTTCCGCTAACGCCTTCATTATTTTTGTCTATTATACGCGCTGCATTCATAAGAGTAATGGTAGTTCCATGAACAATTCCCTGAGGTCCTATATACATAAACGAACCGGCGGTCATTTGCCCGTATTGAGAAACGCCTAATGCATTAAAACGCTCCCAGTCGTCAGGTTTGGAATAATTCGGGATCATCATTCCATTAGTAACAACTACTCGCGGAGCATCTTTGTGCGAAGGAAATAATCCCATCGGGTGGCCTGAATACATAGCAAGCGTTTGTTCATCGGTCATTTCCGAAAGATATTTCATCGTGAGCAGGTATTGAGCCCAATTCTGAAAAACAGCCCCATTGCCGCCGTAAGTAATAAGTTCGTGCGGATGCTGAGCAACCGCGTAATCCAGATTATTTGAAAGCATTAGCATAATTGCCGCTGCCTGTTCACATTTATTAGGAAAATCATTAATGCTCCTTGCATAAATTTTATAATCAGGACGAAAACGATACATATATATTCGCCCGTAATCCTTTAATTCCTTAGCAAATTCGGGCGCAAGAACAGCGTGGTGTTTTTTGTCGAAATAACGAAGCGCATTTCTTATTGCCAGTTTTTTTTCATCTGAATTAAGTATATCCTTTCGTTTTGGAGCATGGTTTAAATTAGTGTCATAAACTTTTGTGGAAGGTAATTCATCAGGAATCCCCTGAGATATTGCTTTTTGAAAATCGCTTAGTTTCATCATTGAAATATTATTAATTTCGATTGCGAATTTACATTTTATACCATAATTTATCAAGTTTTATCTATTCAATAATTCGGTAATTTTTTAGATCTCTTCATCCTCCTTCATCCTTCGCCTCGGCGAATCGCAATGACGACAGGTCTTTTCGTCATTGCTAGCCCTTCCTTTGTTAGGAAAAACTCAGCGAAGCAACTCGCGAATACCTTTTTTGCTGAGCAATGTATTCCTGAAAGAGATCGTTTTCCAAATAAGCTAAAATTGCCTATAATTAAAACAAAAATTGTATCTTTGGACTATAAAAAAATAGCTATTCGAACAATATTATACAACGCTGATAACGCTGATTTTTATGATTAAATATGATTTTATAATTTATCGTTTCTATTTTCTTTATCAGCGTTTATCATAATTTTCTTCGTCAAGCTCAGCACAAGTCCACGTCATCAGCGTTCCTTATTTTATGTTTTAACAAAAATCAAATCTAAATGAAAACAAAAATCACTTTACTGATCTGCTCGATTACATTATTTGTTTTTGCAGGAAATTATATTTCAAAAATTCAATTTATTTCCGGGAAAAAAAATACCGGATATTCTGAACAATTTCCGAAAAGCGATTACACAAAAGCATGGAAAAAAGTTGATTCTTTGATTGACAAAGGTCTTAGCAAATCAGCTCTTGCAGAGGTAGTGATAATTTATACAAAAGCCAAAACCGAAAATAATGCGCCTAATTTTGTAAAGGCAATTATGTACAAAATGAAACTGCAAAACGACTATGAGGAGGACTCTTTCGAAAACAGTATAAAAGATTTAAAATCCGAAATAAAAGATGCAACATTCCCTGTAAAACCTATTCTGCATTCGGTTCTGGCTGAAATGTACTGGCGCTACTATTCCATTAACAGGTATGAATGGATGAATCGTACGGAAACAGTAAACTTTAAAGAAGATGATATTAAAACATGGGATCTAAAAAAGTTGGTTAAAGAAGTTATTTATAATTATGTACTTTCTTTACAGGACGTCGAAAATCTAAAAAAAACAAAACTCGGAATCTATGATGAAATAATTATAAAAGATACTGCAACCCGCAAATTAAGACCGACTCTCTATGATTTTCTTGCACACAGGTCGGTGGATTTTTTCATGAACGACGAAACCGAATTAACCAAACCTGTTTATAAATTTGAAATAAACAGCGAAGATTATTTTAAACCTTTTGATGAATTTGTAAAAATAAATATTACAACTAAAGATTCTTTATCTCTAAAATATTATGCTGCTAAAATTCTTCAGGATCTGATTGCATTTCACTCTGCCGACCTTGACCCTTCAGCATTGATAGACGTGGATTTAAAACGTTTGAAATTTGTAAAAACAAATGCTGTTCTTGATATTAAAGACAGTCTTTATTTACAATCTTTATTAAGTCTGGAATCGCGTTTTTCAAAATTTCCGGCATCAACGGATATTACTTTCGAAATAGCCAGTGAATACAGCCGCTTGGGCGCATTATACGATCCTTTAAAATCGGATGAAAACAAATGGATGGTTAAAAAAGCCATAGATAAATGCAATGAAGCTGTAAAAACATTTGCAAATTCTTTTGGCGCTCGTAACTGCAAAAAATTAAAAACACAGCTGGAACAAAAATCTCTTGATCTTACTTTTGAAGAAGGCAATGCCCCTGATAAACCTTTCAGGTCGCTGGTTTCGTATAAAAATGTTCCGGTTGTTTACTTAAAAATATTAAAAATTAGTTATGATGAATATCAAAAATTAACGAAAAAAAATTATGGCGAGGAATTGATTAAAAGTTACGTGAAATTGCCGGTAATAAAAGAGTTTAGCATTATGCTCCCCGATGATAAAGATTATCAGAAACATTCTGCTGAAATTGAAATGCCTCAGCTTTCATTGGGTTTTTATGTTGTGCTGGCATCGAACAACAAAGATTTTTCATTGAAAGATCAGATAATTGCTTACTCTGATTTTTGGGTTACGAACATCAGCTTTGTCAACAGGAATAAGGAAAATGGAGCAATTGATTTTTATACACTTGACAGAGAAACAGGAATCCCTCTGAAAAATGTATCCATACAAACATACACGAATGAGTATAATAATACTCTCCGCGAATACGCGCAAAAAAAATGGAAAAATTTTAGATCG
>JAAXXA010000439.1 GCA_013334735.1 Bacteroidota bacterium | reverse complement strand
CAACAATGCTTTTTATGAATTATATAACGGTACTCCACAGGGAGCAATTGATATAGATGCAAAATATAACTGGTGGGGCACAACGAATAATGCAGCTATCCAGGGGAAAATATACGACTGGACCGATAACAATACATTAGGCATAGTGAATTACAGTCCTTATTTAACTAAACCTGATACCGCAGCGCCTGTTTCTATTCCTTTCAATGTTACGAAAACAGACATGGGCGGAGGAAATGTTAATGTAAAATGGAATCAAAATCCTGAATCAGATGTGGCAGGATATCATATCTATTATGGAAATTTTACAGGATATTCTTTTGTCAATATGGTGGATGTTGTAGGAAAAGCTGATACTACATATACTTTAACCGGAGTTCCTCCTGGCGATACTATTGCAGTTACTGCATACGACTTGGTATATAATACTGCCAATGAAAATGTTTCTACGATCACCAATGATAACATGACCAATGGCAATGAAAGCTGGTTCTCATTCGCTGTTGCCAAGCCGTCACCTGCTTTCAGCGCAACGACTGTTTCTGTTTGTCCGGGTGATACCGTGTATTATACAGCCAATACAGGAAATGTATATCCGTATGCAAACACATCGTGGACATGGACTTTCCCGGGAGCTACGCCTGCTTCATCGAATTTGCAAAATCCAAAGGTTGTTTACAACACTTCTGGTAATTATGACGCAAAACTAAAAGTTACAAATATTGCCGGAAGCGATTCGCTGACCCAGGTTCATTACATATCAATAAAAACTCCGACATATAACACTATAACTAAACATTTATGCAATGCCGGATATTATACATCTCCCAGCGGTAACTACACATGGTACATTAGCGGAACCTATCATGATACTATTCCAAATCATGCAGGTTGCGATAGCATTCTAACCATTTACCTAACATTGAGTAACGATTCTTATAATGCCATTAACCCTGAATCATGCGATAGTTATATTTCTCCAAGCGGAACACATATTTGGACTACATCAGGATTTTATAATGATACGATACCTAATAACGCCGGCTGCGATAGTATTTTTACTATTTATCTGACAGTTTACAGCATTGATACCAGTATAACAAAAACAGGAAATCTGCTAACGGCGAATACTACTGATGCTAGCTATCAATGGCTGGATTGCGGAAACGCTTATGCCATAATAGCAGACGAAACGAATCAATCGTTCATACCATTAGTGGATGGCGATTACGCGGTGCAAATAACTCAAAACATCTGCATTGATACATCTTTTTGTTACAATTTTATTGTTTGGGGCATAAATTACCTTAACAATAACAATACATTTGAACTATTTCCAAATCCCGCTTCTGATAATGTTGTGTTAAAATTTAATAATTTGGGCAATGAAAATCTGCAATTAAATATTTATAATATTATAGGAGTAATGGTCAGATCTGAAGCGCTAAAACAAAAACAACAAAAAATTAATATTGGGGATTTAAAT
The DNA here is from genome assembly GCA_013334735.1 of Bacteroidota bacterium. Classification (GTDB taxonomy): domain Bacteria; phylum Bacteroidota; class Bacteroidia; order Bacteroidales; family CG2-30-32-10; genus JAAXXA01. The sequence goes on along the minus strand of JAAXXA010000439.1, from coordinate 1,966 downwards.
AACGGAGTTTATATGGTTGAAATTAAATCAAAAGAATGGTCGGGAAAACAAAAACTAATAATACAAAGATAATATTGTTTGCATTTTACCGAGACGGCTCCGCCAGAATAACTCACGGAGCGCGTCCTTCGGCTATAGTTTAGGAGTCGCCTCTCATATCACCATACACTTCGACTGGGCTTATTGTAAACCAAGCGATTCACGTATATTTCATTTAAATTGCACCACAGCAGGGTAAATGACCTCGTATGGTCGTAATCTATTTTTTCCTTTTTATATTCATTCCGAACTATTGGGAAAATATAAATTCCAAAACTATTGGCATATATATTTTTCTTTTGTTGTTCAGTCGGTGGTATTTAAACTCAAACTTTTTGTGTTGTTGTTCATTAGATTTGCCAAGTTCGGTAAAATAATATATTTTTGTAGCTGGTGAGTTAGGGCAGAGCTTCTTACTTCCGCTCTAAATAGTGCTTGTACGTTATGTCATCGGTTTTTGAAATAATTAATTTGAGAACAAGGATTATTCACAATATTAATTTAATTATTAAGGTGTTCTTGAGAACGCTGCGCTAAGTTAACGATTTTAGATTTATGATTTTTAAGTACTTCTAAAATCATAAATCAGTGTTCCTTGTTCTTAAATCAAAAGCATTATACATTACAAACGGTCTCTAAATAAGCTTGCCATAGTCATATCCTATTATTAAGGAACTCAAAATGGTAAATTTGGGCTGACCACCAATGTTATTAAAAATGATTGTTTTTTTATATGTGGAGTCCTGAAACCACACAAACGGGGCGGAACCGAAAAGCCTTATGAGTAGGAGAAATTATAAAAAAAAAAAATGAAAACAAGAATTTTACTTTTAAGTGTAATAATTATTACGTCATACCAAGGCTTTGCGCAGCTTGGAAAAATCGATGATACGAAATATTTTATGAGTTTTGAACCTGTAATCGGGTCTTTGAGTGGAAAATCAAATATCTCTGAAGGTATAAACCCAAATCTTACCCTTGAAAGCAAAGGTCTTGTATATGGAGTTGATTGGGTGAGCGCAAGGTGGGCAGAGGTTGACGATGGATTTTTAGTGCCAAAATTACAGATACCCATGCGATTCAGGTATATGAGATCAGGTAGTGATGGCTTATCTACATCCGATGGTACTTATTTCCCTGAAGAAGCAAGATCGGATCCTAAGGATAAACCATGGGTTCCGTTTAACTATTTCGATTTCTCAATAGATTTATATATAAGCCCGTATTATTATCAAACAGGTTCTGTAATAATAACACCCAAATTCGGTGTTGGTATTGATCTGGGACATCACGACTATAATATTGATTTATCAAAATTTTTAGGGAAAGAGGGTACTGTTTCAAATTTAGGTGATGATATAAATGCATCCTATAGTCCTTTTTATACATATACTTTTTGGGAAGATCTTTACGGAATTAATGTCGGTTCTTATTTTAATATAAGTCAGCGTGTATTAATTGATGCAGGATGGGAGTATTATCCCGGAAGATTCATGACCAAGCTGATGAAAAGCACCATCCACTCTATCTGGAATGCAGTTCCCGGTACCGGTGAATCAAAACATTCAAAACTTAGCAGATTTTCCGTTAAAGGACAAGTAAGAATTATATCATGGGTTTCGGCATTTGTTAAATATGAAAACTCAAATTATAAGTTCGAAGGTCCTATCATTGGTGGAAACCAGAAATTTTATCAGAAATATTCCAATCTGTTATTAGGAATTACCTTAGGAGGACCTAGCTTAAATTAATCAAAGAATATCAGCGATATCTCATGGTCAAGCCCATTTCTGGACTATGGAGAATAATTTAAAACCTAAAGAGCTTATTGATTTTTAAGTTTATAACTGATGTTACGCAATTTACCTTGGCGAATAAAATTTATTCGTGAATAATAGTATCTTTTTTAAAAGAGATTCCTCACTAT
>JAAXXA010000438.1 GCA_013334735.1 Bacteroidota bacterium | reverse complement strand
TTTTTGTGTGTTTAAATATATTTTCTCAAACAGCCAGCATTAAGGGGTTTATTAAGGAAGAAGAAACAGGCGAACCGATAATATTTACAAGCATATATTTAAAAGGGACTCAATACGGAGCTATTTCGGATGTAAATGGTTATTATGTTATTTCAAAAGTACCTGTAGGAACATATACTTTGATGGCTACATATATGGGGTTCGACTCATTGAAAATATTTTTAGAATTGAAGAATGGAGATATAATATCTCAAAATCTTAAATTAAAAAAATCGAACATATCACTCAAAGAAATAAATATTTTAGCAGGAAAAGAAGAGTTTAAAACCGAGACCAAAACTTCTGTAGTAAAAATTACTTCCAAAATAATTTCGCAAATTCCATCTATTGGAGGTCAACCGGATCTTGCGCAATATTTACAAGTATTGCCCGGTGTTATTTTTACCGGAGATCAGGGAGGGCAACTATATATAAGAGGAGGCTCTCCTATACAAAACAAAGTACTTCTTGACGGAATGGTTGTTTATAATCCATTTCATTCGATAGGATTGTTTTCTGTTTTTGATACCGATATTTTAAAAAATGCAGATATATATACAGGAGGTTTTGGCGCTGAATATGGCAACAGGATATCTTCGGTTATGGATATTTCTACACGCGATGGTAATAAAAAAAGAATTGCAGGAAAAGCATCAGTAAGTCCTTTTGGAGCGAAGCTACTTGTTGAAGGACCTTTAAAAAAAGAAAAAATAGCAGGAGCAGGGAATACAACTTTTATTTTTTCTGCAAAAAATTCATATTTAAAACAAACATCTAAGATTTTTTATAATTATGCCGATACATCCGGTTTACCATTTAATTATAGTGATTTATACGGAAAGATATCAATTAACGGGGATAATGGAAACAAGATAAATTTTTACGGTTATAATTTCATGGATGATGTTGCATACAGGGCTATTTCAAAATTTCAATGGGATTCTTATGGAGCAGGAACTAACTTTGTTCTTGTACCATCAAGCTCTTCAGTGCTAATACAAGGGAATTTTGCATATTCCGATTATAAAATATCTTTAACAGAAGCTAATTTAAACCCCAGAACCAGCGAAATTGCCGGTTTTAATTTTGGGTTAAACTTTACTTATTATCTTGGTAAAAACGAAGCACGCTGGGGATTAGAAATGTCGGGAATAAAAACTGATTTTAATTATTTTAACTCTGTAAACCGCACTATTGTCCTAAATGAAAACACTACCGAAATAGCAGGTTTTTTCAAATATAAATGGACTCTTGGAAAGTTTTTAATAGAGCCTAGTTTTAGATTACAGTATTATGCAACCCTTTTTACTTTGTCGCCGGAACCAAGATTGGCTATTAAATATAATGTCAACAATAAAGTAAGGATTAAATTTGCTGGCGGAATGTATTCTCAAAATCTTATAAGCGCCAATTCCGACAGGGATGTAGTAAACTTATTTTACGGTTTCTTATCGGGTCCGGAAAATTTACAAACCGAATTTAATGGAAAAGAACTAAAAAACAAATTACAATTGTCTGATCACCTGATATTAGGAGTTGAATTTGATCCCATTAAACATTTTACTGTAAATATAGAAGGATATTATAAATATTTCCCTCAACTAACAAACATCAACCGCGACAAGATTTTTGACGATAACGAAGATAATTATAATAAACCCGATTATCTGAAAAAAGATTTTATTATTGAAACCGGAAATGCAGAAGGAGTTGATTTTTCTTTAAAATATGAATACCGACGATTATATATTTGGGCTGTTTATTCATTCGGATATATTCATAAATATGATGGTATATTACACTATGTTCCCTCTTATGACAGGCGACATAATGTTAATTTAGTAACATCTTATACTTTTGGGGAAAATTTTGAATGGGGCTTGGATATAAGATGGAATTTCGGTTCAGGATTTCCTTTCACTCCTACTCAGGGAAATTATGAAAATATAACATTTCCCGATGGAATAAATACTAATTATACAATTTCAAACGGTCAATTAGCTTTAATATATGCAGATATTAACAGCGGGCGGCTTCCAACATACCATCGTCTTGATTTAACTATAAAAAGGCATTTTATTCTTGGAAAAAATTCAGGCTTAGATGCAGTATTCAGTGTTACTAATTTGTATAACCGTAAGAACATTTTTTATCAGGATCGAATTACTCACGAACGCGTAAATCAGCTGCCAATAATGCCGAGCATAGGATTGAATCTGACTTTTTAACAAAATCTATTACGGGCGAAAAACAGTCGGCTGTCAGCAGTCGGCAGTTGGCAGTTGGCAGTCGGCAGTCGGCAAACAGCAATCGGCCAATAATAGCGGCTACAGGCAAACCTATATATCAGAAAACATCAGGATGAGAAACTATTATAGATGTTGCGTTACCCCCAAAGCCTGTAGCATTAATCATAACTTTTCTTATATTTTTTTTCTGATTTTGGAAAGATGTTTTATAAGGAAAATAAGGAGTATAATCATTCTGAAGGCAAAGTAATCCTAATTCCAGATTTAAAGCAGGAGAAGCAGAATATGCATGTCCGATTTTCCATTTATTTGAAAAGAGATTTGGCTGTTCATTTCTGAAAATAGTTTTTATAGCGCTTATTTCCGCCAAATCTCCCTTATAAGTTCCAGGACTATGCATAAGTATAAGGTCAACATCATTATCTGTAATCATGTTGTCAAGCGCCATTTTCATAGACGCAGCTATCAGAGAGCCATCTTCACTAATACCTGTAAGAGTGAGAGGACGTTCAAATGAAAAGCCAACAGATTCAATTACACCCAGAGGCTTGTAATTTCTCAGTTCATTAATGTTTATCTTTTCAATAGCAAAAGCGGCAGCGCCTTCACCAAGAACAAATGTGTTGGTTCCATTTTCAGCTAATGATAACGGAGAACAGGGATATTTGCTTTCTATATTTTTCGTATATATACCAAGGGCGTCCACTTGCGCAATAGTAAAATCAGTAAGCGGTGCTTCGGAACCGCCGGCAATAAAACGATTTGCCATACCTGATTTAATCCATGCAATAGCGTTACATATAGCCTGAATACCGGTACTACAGGTAACAGAAGTGTTTATAACAGGACCGACTATACTTAGCGAAGCAGCCACGTGATTAGAAATATAGCCTAAAGTAGTTAAAGGAGAAGTATAAACTGATGTTTTTTTATTGTTGTTATATAAAAATTCTTTATGAAGTTTTTCATATAATGTAGTAGAACCTCTGGAAGATCCTATATTTACACCGGTAATTTTTTCCGGACTTTCATTCCAACCAGCCTCAAAAAATGCTTTTGACGCTGCTGCTGCTGCCATAAGAGCAGTTTTGTCGATATTTTTTAATTTTGGATTTTCAATAAAATATTTATGTAAATACTCTTCCGCAATATTTGATATAGCACCAACAGGATAAATC
>JAAXXA010000437.1 GCA_013334735.1 Bacteroidota bacterium | reverse complement strand
TACAAACGGCTCGAAGGAGTAATTCTGTTTTCGTTTATCGCCAGTACTTTTGCCGCGATAAAACTGAAATAAAAACGGTAAGCTAATGCAAAAACTGCAAGCGCTGTGATTATTAATGGCATTGCATTCATGGTAGATCTTTATTTTTTCTTTATATTTTTAATGTTTGGTTACCGGATTAAATTATTAAGCCATTTTCCTCAGTATCATTTATTTTTTAACGGTTTCTTTCTGCATACTGTCAATTGTTTACCGTTTATAAAATAAGTTAATTATCGAGCCTTAATGCTGAACAAAAATATAAAAAACATTAATAAAAACTGAGAAACTGTTTTGAATTTTTCAAAGTTGACCGAATAGCCACTCTTCGACACGTCCTATCCTTCGAGACGCTTCGCTCCTCAGGATGACGAACGGCTCTGAGTGACTATAAAAGATTTAAAAATATAACATAAGTAATATAAAATTTCAAAATAGTTTTAAATATTTTTAATACTTTCGTTGCATATACAAATTTATTGCTTTTTATGAAAAAGTACAAAAATCTAAACAACATATTTGGTTGGGGTGTGGGAATTGCAGCCTCAATAATTTTTATTTTAACAGCCGAACCAACAGCTAGTTTCTGGGATTGCGGCGAATTTATAGCCTGCGCGTATAAGCTTGAAGTGGGTCATCCTCCGGGTGCGCCAACATTTAATTTATTGGGAAGAATAGTATCGTTGTTTGCTAATGGCGATGTAACTATGGTTGCAAAGTTGATAAATTATTTATCGGCAGTATGTAGCGGTCTTTCGGTTATGTTTCTGTTTTGGATTATTACTTTCATGGCAAAAAAGTTTTACGGCAAAAACGAAGAGGAACTGAACGAAGGAACCATGTATGCTGTTTTTGGAGCCGGATTAGTAGGCGCTATGTCACTTGCATTTTGTGATTCGTTCTGGTTTTCGGCAGTAGAAGGCGAAGTTTACTCAATGGCTGCGTTTTTTACAACATTGATTTTTTGGTGCGCTACAAAATGGGAAAGAGAAGCTGATGAACAAAACAGCTATCGTTGGATTATTTTAGTCGGTTTTTTAATAGGGTTATCAATTGGCGTTCATTTGCTCAACCTCCTTGCAATTCCGGCTATGGGATATATTTATTATTTCAAAAAACACAAACCTACCTTTAAAGGAATATTACTTACTACAATAATTTCGATGGGGGTTACAGGAATTATTATGAGTTTAATAATTCCGCAAATAGTTAATTTGTTCGCCAAATTTGAATTATTGTTTGTAAATTCTTTTGGATTACCCTTTAATTCGGGAACTATCTTTTTTGCTGTATTGATAGTAGCTCTGATCTTTTTAGGCTTGCGTTTTTCAATAAAAAAGAAAAAAGTTATGCTGAATACAATTATTCTGGCGTTCATGTTTTTATTAATGGGATACTCTACTTACCTGATATTAGTCATTCGGGCAAACACACAAACTCCTATAAGCGAAAACGATCCAAAAGATGCCATATCATTATTATCATATCTAAATCGTGAGCAATATGGCGATTGGCCAATACTCTACGGGCAGTATTACAACACTCCCCGAAATCCTCAAAGCGAGTGGAAAGACGGTAGTCCTGTTTATGCAAAGGATGAACTGAAAGGCAAGTATATAGTAATTGATAAACGGGAAAAAGCGATTCCTACTTATGATTCTAAGTTTTGCACTTTATTTCCGCGAATGTGGAGCGGCGAACATGCAGATGAATATAAAAGTTGGGCGGAAATAACGGGAGATCCAATATCTTATAAAGATCCTGAAAGCGAAGAAACAGAAATTATAAACAAACCTACTTTTTTTGAGAACGTAAGATTTTTCTTTAATTACCAGATAGGGCATATGTATTTGCGATATTTCTTATGGAATTTTGCCGGCAAGCAGAATGATATTCAAAATTCCGACGGGAACCCACTTGAAGGCAACTGGTACAGTGGTATAAAATTTATAGATCAAAGGTTAGGTCCTCAGGACAATCTTCCCGATGGAATGAAGCATAACAAAGGAATGAACAAGTTCTATTTTCTTCCGCTAATACTCGGATTTATAGGTTTTATTTACCAGTTAAATAAAAGGTTCAACGATTCTCTTATTGTAATGTTATTTTTTTTCATGACAGGTATTGCTATTATTTTATACCTGAATCAATACCCCAATCAGCCGAGGGAAAGGGATTATGCGTATGCCGGTTCAATGATGGCATTTTGTATATGGATAGGATTAGGTGTTTTAGCATTATTTGATTTGCTGAAGAAAAAAATTACACCGGTAATGTCGGCTGTTATAGCAACAGTTTTATGTTTTGCATGTGTTCCGTACCTAATGGGAAAAAACGGCTGGGACGATCATAACCGTTCGGGAAGATATGTTATGGTTGATTTTGCTTCCGATTACCTTAACTCATGCGCTCCAAATGCAATAATTTTTACAAATGGCGATAACGACACTTTCCCACTTTGGTATGCTCAGGAAGTTGAAGGAATCAGAAGAGATGTGAGAGTTGTAAATTTGAGTCTTCTAAATACTGACTGGTACATAAGTGATATGAAACGAAAAGCTTATGAATCGGAGCCTGTTCCATTTTCTCTTACATGGGATAAATACAAGGATGGAACCCGCGATTACGTGTATTTTATTCCTGACAGTACTTTGTGTAAAACGAACACATTTTACGATTTAAAACAGCTGATAGAATGGGTTGGAAGCGATGATCCCAAAACAAAATTCGCAACATCAATAGGCTCTGTAGAATATTTTCCGACTAAAAATCTTTCTATCGCGGTTGATAAAAAAACTGTGTTAGCCAATGGTACAGTTCAGCAAAATCTGAGCGATTCAATTGTTCCGGCTATTCAATGGTCAGTAGGTAAATATGGAGTTCAAAAAAGTGAACTTATGATGCTCGATTTGCTTGCTAACAATAAATGGAAACGACCGGTTTATTTTGCATCTACATCAGGTTCCAGTTCATATTTGGGGCTTGATAAATACCTCCGTTTGGAAGGTCTTGCATACAGGCTTGTTCCTGTAAAGAGCAACAGCACTGTTAAAGGAGAAACGGGCGCTGTTAATACCGAGGTGATGTACAACAATATGATGAACAAGTTCAAATGGGGAAATATAGATGATACCACATTATATTTTGATGAAACGGTTACAGGAATGGCAATGAGCCTTCGACTAAGTTTTACCAGGCTTGCTAATGCTCTTTCGGAAGAAGGAAAAAAAGATCTTGCCGTCAAAGCTCTTGATAAATGTGTTCAATTGTTTCCCGAAAGAAACGTGTCGTATAATTATTACCAGTACCTTGTTGGTGATGCTTATTATAAAGCGGATGCAGCAGATAAAGGGAACAAAGTGATGAACAGAATGATAGAAATTTATGAACAAAATCTGCAATATTATTTTTCTTTCAAAGGTAAAAAAGCTAA
>JAAXXA010000436.1 GCA_013334735.1 Bacteroidota bacterium | reverse complement strand
CATAAGCGAAGTCGCTTATGGAGCCTGATAATATGACTCTTAGAATATTTAATTTCAACCCTTGATTCGCATAACTAATGCTAATGCATCAGCTATAATAGTTTTTTTGGAATAGTGGCAATAAAATCTTTCAGGTAAAAGGGTTCAAAATATGCAACATCCTCAAATTGCTTAGCCTGATATTTTTGCCATGCTAAAGAAATCATCCCTTTGGCAGAAATTTCAAAGTGTTCGTGAAACAAAGCGTTAACATTGTGCGATAACGATTGCCTGCATTTTTCAGCTCCATCACCAAAAAAGTGGACTTTGTTTTTTGTGAGAATTTCGGAAAATGAATTATTGTCAATAATTTCGGCGGCTGTATCTTTTATAAATTCAGCATTATAATTAAAAAGTGCTGAATAAACCTCCATACGTCTTGCATCAATCATGGGACAGAGGATAGCATCTCCAGATAGTTGTGCGAAATGTTCAAAAGTAAAAACTTTTGCCATCGAATGCAGAGTGTTTACAGTGATAAGAGGTATGTTTAATGCATAACAATATCCTTTGGCTGTAGAAACGCCAATTCTAAGACCTGTATAAGAGCCGGGTCCCTTGCTTACACAAATTGCATCAAGGTTTTGAAATTTTATTTTTGCAATTTTCAATACTTCTTCAACAAATAATGTAATTACTGAAGAGTGAGAATTAGCAACAGCTGTTTCTTTAATAGCAATAAGTTTGTCGTTTTCGGCTAATGCGACTGAACAAATTCGTGTGGCTGTTTCAAGATGTAGTATATATGACATACATTATATTATGAATGGGGCAAAAATGGTAACCGGTAATTTTGGTTCGCCACGGCGAATCGGTAATTAGTGTAAAAACCCACCGATTACCCTTTTTACCGAATACCGATTACTGAATACAAAGTTTAGGTTAATATATCTACTTGTCGCTTTCGCTGAACAAATCTTTTTTATCAACTTTTTTAACTTTATCATTGTCTTTAAGCAATTTCGAAACAGCATTATAAGGCGCAATAACAACTTCCTGCTTTACTGAGAGTCCTGAAAGAATTTCAATATATGTATTATCCTGAATTCCTGTTTTAATTTTTTGTTTTTTTACAATTCCGTTTTCATAGATAAAAACAAATTCATTGGTTGTTTCTTCCTTCTTTTGTAAATCTTTATTTGTAACCATTTGTTCGTGATCATGGGCATTTGCTGTAGTTTCTGTTTCTTTCTTTTTAACAGTTGGACCTTTTTCCAAAGTAGTATCTTCTCTTGTTGTTACCGCCTGAATTGGAATAGCAAGAACATTTACTACAGTTTTTGTATTTATTTCCACCGTTGCCGACATACCCGGTCGGAAAGGCGAAGCATTGGTGTCGGTTTTGGAAAGCAGGTCTTTATAAAATTCGCGTAAAATACGTATTTTAACATCAAAATTGGTAACCTGATCAATAGAAGTAGAAGTTGTAGTTCCCACGTTATTTGCAGAGTTTGATATTTCGGTAACAATTCCTTTAAATTTTCTGTTTAAATATGCATCTACTTCAACATTTGCAGTATCTCCTATTTTTACTCTTACTATATCGTTTTCGTTAACGCTCACGTTTACTTCCATTTCTTTAAGATTGGCAATTCTCATCATTTCTGTTCCTGAAAACTGTGATGTGCCAACAACTCTTTCTCCTTTTTCAACATTCAATTTTGATATTGTGCCGCTAACAGGCGCATATACTGATGTTTTGGTTAAATTATCGTTGGCTTCTTTAAGAGATGCTTTGGCGCTTATCACATTATATTCTGCCGCTTTTGTACTTTCTTTTGCCCCTTCGACATTTGCAACGGCAATATCATAATTAGATTTAGCCGTTTCCCATTCTGATGCTGATATAACACCCGATTCAAATAATTTTTTGTTCCTGTCGTAAGAAGATTTGGTATTTACAAATTGCGCCTGAACAGTTGCTTCACTTGATTTTGCAGAAGCAAGGTTTGCTTTTGATGTGTTAACGGCAGCAGTCATTTTGTCGAGGTTCGAAGCATAATAATCAGGATTTATTTTAGCAAGCAAATCTCCTTTTTTAACCTGATCTCCTTCTTTTACGTAAAGTTCCATAATTTCACCCGAAACATCAGGGCTGATCTTTACCTCTACCTCCGGCTGTATTTTACCATTTGCCGATACAGTTTCTATTATGGTTTTTTTTGCAACAAAATCGGTACTTACTTTTATTTCGCTGCTTTTCCCGATCCATTCTTTCTTTTTACCTATTACTGCAAGTATTATTAATAATACAACAGCAATGAGTAAGTACGTGTAAAGCTTTTTCTTTTTTTTCATAGTCCAAAATTAATCCGCATTATCCCATAATGAGTTCATTTGCGGTGGTGTGTTTTTTTTCTAAAATAAGTTTTATAAATATAATATGTAACGAAACCCCAAAAAGGCAAACTGGTTAATAAAGTAATCATCCAGTCATTTCCAAAGTCATTCGTATATTTAATCCAGAATACAAATAGAGCTATTATTAAAAAAGACAGTCCTATTAAGGCAAACACCTTAATTTTCTTGGTATCCTTAATTATTAATGAATAGATCAGGAAAATTTGTCCATAAAGCAGAAGCATTAACCCAATAAAATAAATAGAATCGGAATTAAGTAAATAATTTATATCAAAAAACAATACAAATTCATGAAGTCCAATTATGACTGTACTCCTAGGTAGTTGATGTATAAAAGTTATTATCAAATAAGATACTAATATCAGAAATCTTATTTTTATTTTTATTTTCATTCACTTATATTTAAAAATTTATATTTTGTTTTATTGTTATTTAGAGTCTGTCTGTAATGTCCATTTTTTATCGTAAGCGTCATGCTGAGCGGAGTCGAAGCATCTTATTATCAACCGTTTTGTATAGTTCGACTACGCTCACTATGACAAAACGCTTATATTACAGACAGACACTAATTACACTTTTTTTATTTCAAAATTCCGATATTAATCCCTACAGTAGGCAATATTCCTGAATAATCAATATTATTCCACCTTTTATATTTTGTAAATGTAGATTCATTATAAAACGACAGTACAATGAAGATAAAATATCAAAAATTTTGGACAGTTGTAATTGTGATCCTTTCGTTCTTTGTGACGACTTGCAGAAAAGATATTTCAGTTCCAAACACAGACCTTGAAAAGCTTTTCGGGACTTGGGATTGGGTACAAACTTGTGGTGGTTTTGCCGGACAGACAACTACTCCTACGACATCTGGATACTCTCAAACAGTTGAATTCAACAAAAACGGCATTTGGAAAATATACAAAGACGGAAAACAAATAGACAAATTGAAATTCACCTTTATAGAGGTGTTTTCGGTTCACATATCGCAAATCTGGTCAGAAGATTGAAACGAATTTGTGAGTTTTATAATGTCTCACCACTATTTATCATGACCTCAGCAACGATTGCG
>JAAXXA010000435.1 GCA_013334735.1 Bacteroidota bacterium | reverse complement strand
TTTTTTCAATTATTTCTGTTTGAGATAATGAAATATTTTTTACAAGTGTATTGCCGCGCTCAATATTTTCAAGCCATTCGTCCCCTTCTGTTTTTATAACTACAGCTTTTTTTAAGTATCCTCCTATATCATGAATTTCTTCAATATGCATAACTATTCCCGATACCGAAGAATGAATATCCGCAGAAATAAATCCTTGCGCTTGCGCTATCAACTGTCCTGCTTTAACTTTATCATTTTTATTTACTACGGGAATTGCAGGCATACCGGCATGTTGAGATAAAGGTATATAAACAATTGCAGGAGGAGGCATTACCTCAATCGGATAAGCGCTTGAAATTTTATTTTCTTTAGGATGAATCCCGCCTCTTTTAAACGTTTTCAATCTTTTTCAAATATTAAATTATTCCACACAGGTTATGGTATATGACGCAGACCTTTACTGAACTTGAGGACACTGAGCGAAGTCGAAGTGTCGAAGTAAAGTTTATGATTAAATATGATTTTATTTTATCTGCGTTTATCATAATTTTCCGTGTTCGGCATGGCGAATCTGCGTTCCAATTATTTTTTTAATTTCAAAATTAACTTCAAGAATAGCATTTGTAGGACAAACTGCTACGCATTCCCTGCAAAGGGTACATTTCTCAAAATCAATATAAGCAAGATGATTTTCTAATTTTATTGCATCAAATTTACATACTTTTTCACATTTCATACAACCTATGCACGACACAACACAATGTTCAGAAGAAATCCTCCCTTTTTCCTTACTTATGCAACTGACAAAAATTCGCTTATTTTCCTGCCCTTTATATCTCATTTCAATAATCCCGCGAGGACAAGAATTTACACAGGCTTCACATGAGGTGCATTTATCTTCAATAATAACAGGTAAGCCTGTTTCCTTATCAATATAAATTGCTTCAAAAATACACGATTCAACACAATCGCCAAGTCCAAAACATCCGTGAGGACAGCCACTTTCGCCACTAAAAAGACTGTGAGCAAATGAACAATTAGAAACGCTATTATAAATACTTTTATGAGAAATATTATTTTTGCTTCCGGAGCAACGAACCACGGCAATCATAGGTTTTAACTCATTATGCGTAGTTCCTAATAAAATTTTTATTTCCGATATTTTTTTTTCTCCTGCTGTAGGACATAAAAATTTTAGTACATCATTAGATTTAACAATCTCTTCAGCAAAAGTTCTACAGCTTGCAAAACCGCATATTCCGCAGTTGTTATGAGGAAGCATTTCTAAAATAAGCTCAACTTTAGGATCTTCTAATACTTTAAATTTTTTTGCAACAAAATATAAAATTATTGCAGATAAAAGACCTATTGTGCCTAAAACTAAAACTGCCGATATAATTTCGTTATTCAATATTATTGTTTTAAAAAGTAATTATACTGATGTTACCTAAAAGTAAAGTACTGAATTTAAGATAGCGGTCAGTCAGAGCAGATTTTCCTGAAACGCAGTGAAAGGAAAAGATTGTCGAAGACGACCGCTATATAGACAGTCACTCTTCGACACGCCACGATTTTTGAAACTATCTGTATTATAAATACTTTTAAATAATCGTGTCGGCTCTGAGTGACTTTGACAAATAAATATGAATTTGCATAACATCAGTAATTATTCAAAAACAAAATTAGCAAATAAAGCTAAATCAGCAAGTATGATTTATATTTAATCAAATGCTAATCTCTTTTCTTATCTTAAACTCAAAAGTATGTTTGATTTTTTCTTTCATTAAATTTAAGAAATAATAATATAATGCAAGAATACCGGCACTTATTAAAAAACCAAAAATTTCACTTTTTGTAAGAGGAATAAAAATAAAAAGTGAGGAAATTAATAAAATAAGTGGAAATAAATATGCAAATAAAACGGCTTTAAGTCCTAAAGATTCTTTCATTTCAACAATTACATTTTCCCCTTTGCAGAATGTTGTTCCTACATTTTTTACTTCAATTATTTTTTCTTTTTTGTTGGCTAATCCGCATATCTGCTTTGAATGGCAAGCAGAACATGCTGACTCGGATAAAATTTTTACATATACATATCCCTGCTCAATTTTTTCAACAACTCCTTTATGGCTTATCATTGTTGTTGAATTATGGAGTTGACAGCGATACGGGAATAATCTTACCATTCATGTATTTGTTTCCGTTTATTGCAAAATCAACAATAAACTCAGCAATATCTAGAGGTTTTTGAGATGCTTTATAATTGGGAAAAGCTTCGTTGAGCATTTCTGTTTGAACGGATCCAAGCGAAAGGCAATTCACGGATATTCCTTGATCTTTAAATTCTTCAGCCAAACATTCGCTAAATACGGCAAGCGCACCTTTAGATGCGCTGTATAACGACAATCCCGGAAATTTAACACTACCCAGAAACCCGCCCATACTACTTATGTTAACAATATGAGAAGGATTATTAAAATGTGGAAGCAAAGCTTTGGTAAGAAGAAAAGGAGCCTTAATATTTACATTGAAAATATTATCATAATCTTTTTCAGATAAGTTTTGTAAAGTTTTGTTAACAAGAATACCTGCATTATTTATAAGAATATCAATCTTATTAAACCGATCCAATACATATTTTAAAATATCTTTTTCAAATTCATTTTTACTCAGATCAACAGCAAAAGGATAAAGCGACGAATTATTTTTTCCACGTGGAATAGTTTCTGATATTTTTTGTAATGCAGTTATATTTCTTGAAACAGCTATTATCCTGTTACCTTTCATTTTAGAAAAAAGTTTTGCCGTTTCAAAACCAATGCCTCTTCCTGCTCCTGTAATAATTATGTTCATAATAAATATTTTTTCAAAGTTAAAAATAAACATCATATCGGACATAAAATATGGAAGTAAAATATATTTCAATTATATACTTATTTAATTCTGAATTTTATTGAGGACGTTATTAATTAGTGCTTACAAGCAAAATCTGGATGTAACGATTAATGTTTTTATCAATATAATTTATTTATATATGTGTAAATGCTAATTTTGCAAAAAAAATCTGATTATCTTGAAAAAACTTTTTGTATTTAGCTTTTTTTTATTTTGTTGTGTAATAAGTATATCCTCAATTGGACAAAACAAAATAGACAGCCTTCTTAAAATTTTACAATTTAAAAAGTATGATACCGCTATGGCAAACGCTCTAGTCAGGTTATCCAATGAATACAGCGCGAGCGATTTTGAAAAAGCTATGGGTTATGGAATTAAGGGATTAGAATTATCTAAAAAAATTGGTTTTATTAAAGGAATTGCGCAAAGCTATAATAATATAGGTGTTACATATTATTTTCATGGCAAATATTCACAGGCTTTGGAAAGCTATTTAAAATCTTTAAAAATAAATGAAAAAGCAGGTAACTTAAAAGGAATATCCGATTGTTATAATAATATCGGAGCTGTTAATTATGAGCAAGGGGACTATCCAC
>JAAXXA010000434.1 GCA_013334735.1 Bacteroidota bacterium | reverse complement strand
TACTTTTATTTTAGTCTGTTTATAATTTTAATGAATTTGAAATAATTACGAATTTTTAATTACGAATTACGGGACACGTAATTTGTAATTCGTAATTTGTAATTATTCTGCTACTTCAAAATTAGCATTTTTATGCAGAGCTTGTTCAATCTATGTTAATGGATATTCAATATTATTTAATAAGATAATCATTCACAAAGTATGCAAGTATATAAACAAAAGTTATAAGCAAAAATCCTCTGCCGGTTTTATCATATTTAAGTTTTACCAGATATTGGCGCATAAGCAAAACATTTACAATAATAGCTGCAAGCTGAAGTGTAGGTGTTTGTACAAAACGTACATTGTTATAAAAACTCCCAATAAATAAATTTATGTAATATAATATTCCGAATAATATCAGAGGGGCGATTGTTCCTACAATAATTCCTAAAATAAAAGAATCCTGTTTAAGTATTTTTTTCATTCTTCAAGATGTTTAATTTGTGAAAGTGCATGATGCGCGGTAAAGTCAAACTGAGTAGGTACTGCAGAGATGTAGCCATTTTTTAAAGCCCATTCATCGGTATCTTTTCCTTTGTCTTCGTTAATAAATTTCCCTGTAAGCCAGTAATAATTTTTATGATGAGGATCTTTGCGTTCAAAATACTCATCTGCCCAATAACCCAGCGATTGGCGGCATACTTTCAAACCTTTTATCTTTTTTGTAACAGGAATGTTAACATTTAGACATGTGTTTAATGGTAACCCATTTTTAAGCACTTTGCGGGCAACTGATAAAATGTATTTATCGGCAGGTGCTAAGTCAATATCGAAAGAAAAATCGAGTATAGAAAAACCAATACTGGGAATGTTTTCTATGGCGCCTTCAACAGCCGCCGACATGGTTCCCGAATAAATTACATTTATTGAAGCGTTAGAGCCATGGTTAATTCCTGATACAAGCAGATCGGGTTTGCCATGCAATATATTGTTAACGGCTAATTTAACGCAATCTACAGGGGTGCCGCTACAGCTATATTCTTTGTAATTTTCTTCAGCAACTATATGATCTAAACGAAGGGGCATGGCAATAGTTATGGCATGACCCATCGCGGATTGTGGTTTGTCGGGAGCTACCACCACTACGTCGCCTATTGTGCGCATAAGTTTTATAAGATGCTTTATTCCCGGCGCCATTATCCCATCATCATTGGTAATAAGTATTATCGGTCGTTTTGATTTTTCTTTTTTTATCATTTTATTCATAATCTATCTGTAGTCTTTTAATCTATACAAAGTGTTTCTATATTCAATTTGCAATATTATTTATTTTTAACGACAATATCCACAAAGGACTATTTATTCATTTAATAATTAAACTTGTTATTTAAATTTTATTGAACCCAAAGAGTTCACAGGTTTATAGAAAATTTGTTAATGTTAATTTGTTCGACCTCTGTGAGGTCGTACATCTACGTTGTATTTATATTTTATAAACCTATGATGCCTCTGGCATCCACACAAAACCACCACTATTTTTCCAAAATAAAAGTTTTAAAAAAAATAGATAATGCTCATTATAATCAGAGGTTGTATTTTAATTTAAAAATTCAAACAACCTCTTAGAAAGAAATCTCTTAATATTTTTTATCCAGTTTTTTATCAATAACATACAAGCCTACTTGCCTGGCGCCTTCAGCTGAATATTTGAATTTGCATTTTAAATTGTTGATCATTCTAGTAATAGTATTTTTTGTAATGCTGTCTATCGAGTTAAAACCGGGCATTCCGAAATCGAGCAATGCTCTTCTGAAATTATCGCTTTGTGAATAATTTGTAAGAGCGTTTTCTTTCAGATTGCGCATATATCTATCAAAAAGGCTGATATAAAGTTTAGTTTCTTTAATATCTTTTTTAAGAAGTTTAATTTCGTACGAAAGTGAATAAGTTACATATTCATTATGAATTTCCTTACGAAATGCTTTCCTTTCGGAAGAAGTGCAAAGAGCGCCAAGAAACAGCGCTTCAAAATTTTTAAAATAATCTTCTGAAATTTCTATTGTATCTCCTGTATATTCTGATATTTCAGTAGTACCGATTTCGAAATTTATGCAATATAAATAATTCAGGATATCACGGGATATTTGCTTTTCACTGTAATAATATATTGATTCTTTCAACTCCTGTAATACATTATAATCGTACATATCAACCAGCGAATCTATAAATCCATCAGGAATTTGTTCACTTAACTTTTCATTTTCGAGGAAAAAATCCTGAAGCATATCCATAGTAATAAGCTTATCACTTTCGGCATGTTTGGTGTAAAAAAGATTGAATACTGTAAGCGATTGCCTGCCTGAAAAGCCTTTGCGTCCCTCAAGTTCCGATTCTTCGACAAGCTCTTTTCTTACCTGTTTTGTAAAATTTTTAACATCTTCTTCCGACAACCACGATGGAATAATACCTTTATAAAGTTCCATTTTCAGTAAAAGTTTATTCTCATCAAGATACTTGCTGTAAATATCAAAATCTTTTATCCATTCAGAAATCACCGCAGATTCAGGTTCTAAGCGAGATGAAATAATTATTTTAGCGAAATTTTCTAATACTCTGGGCAGAAATTTCTTTTTTATTTCAGCTCCGAATTTGTTGATATATATACAAACTTCGGTTTCGTAATCCAAAACATAAGGAATATTGATATGAATAATCCTGTCCTGAAACGATTTAATATTTTCATAATGCTTTTTATCTTCAGGGTTTACAAGTCCTACAATCATTGACTTTATTCGTTCTTCTATCATTTCCACTTTATGAACACCATCGCTGATAATACCATGCAGATCGACTAAGCGTTTTATATTGTTATCTTTGATATCCATGAGCGCAAACACTCCATTATTAGTATTTGCAAGATTAGAATATACATATCTTACCTCATCGCTTTTCAATAGGTTGTTTAAAAGATTCTGAACTGTAGTATCTTTTATTGGTTCGTTGTAAAGTTCATCACCGGGATTAAAAATACTGATGCCCCTTCCGAATTGCCTGTTAAAACTGATATTACGCGCATGTAACATATTGAAAACTTCGAGAGGTTCGCCTAGTTTTTCGAGAAGAACATTATAAATAGAGCTGCAAATACTGCACGGCTTATCTTTTAAAACCCACCGGTATTCTTTAGAATTAAAAAGTTTTTTCTTAAATGCCTTGTCGGGAATAAGTTCTTCCAGAAAAACCCTTCTGTATTCTTTGGGTATCTGAAGAATAGGGTGGTCGTTCGATGGGCAGGCAATATCAATGTAGCGTTTTACATCATTTTTTTTATCAGAAGAAGAATCGAAAGTTTCTTCATTATCTTCTGTATGCTTATGCCCTTCAAGTTTTTTTATATCTAATCGCCAAACACTTTTATAAATAATTCCTTCCTTTGTTTTATTATAAGCTTCAAATTTTTGCAATAAATTATTAAGGAAAGTGCTTTTCCCACTA
>JAAXXA010000022.1 GCA_013334735.1 Bacteroidota bacterium | reverse complement strand
TCCGAATGGAGCTTAGCGGAATGAGGAATCTCTTTTTTAATTATATTTACGTAACATTAATTATCAATTACAAATTACGAGCTAATTTACCTGTAATTCAGAATCTATTTTTAGCAAAATATTCCTTCCTTTCTCATTTGATAATACATCATTATTTTAGCTGTAATTTTTACGAAATTTTATTCCTTTACAATACTGTATTTCATAGACAAGCAATAGTTTTATTCACACCAAAAAAGTTGATAAAAACGATTATTTTATTGCATTTTTATAACGTGTGTTTCAATAATTTTTTCTATATTTGTGAAATTAAGCAAAACATAAAAAAATGAGTGAAATAGAAAAAGACGTTTTAGAAAAAGATACCTATACAGCGGATAATATCCAAGTATTAGAGGGGCTGGAAGCAGTTAGAAAAAGACCTGCAATGTACATTGGTGATGTTGGTTCAAGAGGATTGCATCATTTGGTATATGAAGTAGTAGATAACTCCATTGATGAAGCTTTAGCAGGATACTGTGATCAGATTGATGTTTTTATTAATAAAGACAATTCCATAACAGTAATAGACAATGGTCGTGGTATTCCTACCGATATGCACGAAAAAGAACAGAAATCGGCTCTGGAGGTTGTAATGACAGTATTACATGCCGGAGGAAAGTTCAATAAAGATTCTTACAAAGTTTCCGGTGGTTTGCATGGAGTTGGCGTATCGTGCGTAAATGCTCTTTCTTCGCATCTTACTGCTAAAATATACAGAGATGGCAAAATATTCATGCAGGAATATGAAATGGGCAAACCGATGTATGATGTAAAAGTGGTTGGAGACTCGGATAAAACCGGTACTGAAATTATTTTTATGCCCGATTCATCAATATTTATTGTATCGGTTTATACTTATGAAATTCTTGCTTCACGTTTGCGTGAGTTATCATTTTTGAACAAAGGAATAACCCTTACAATAACTGATTATCGTGAAACAGATGATAATGGGAATTTTACTACTAATACTTTTTTCTCTAAGGAAGGATTGAAAGAGTTTGTAAATTTCCTTGACGGAACAAGGGAAAAACTCATGGAAGAGCCTATATACATGGAAGGTGAAAAGGGCGGAGTTCCTATTGAAGTAGCAATGCAATATAATTCGTCTTTTTCCGAAAATACCCATTCATATTGCAATAATATTAACACACATGAAGGCGGGACGCATCTTTCAGGATTCAGAAGGGCATTAACCAGAACTTTAAAAAGTTATGCCGATAAATCAGGAATGCTTGCAAAACTTAAATTTGATATTAACGGTGATGATTTCCGTGAAGGACTTACAGCAATTATTTCTGTAAAGGTTCAGGAGCCACAGTTTGAAGGACAAACCAAAACAAAACTCGGCAATAATGAGATAATGGGAGTTGTTGACCAGTTAGTAAGCGAAATGCTGAATTACTATCTTGAGGAACATCCAAAAGAAGCAAGAACTATTGTAAATAAAGTCATTCTTGCAGCAACAGCGCGTCATGCAGCCCGTAAAGCAAGAGAACTTGTTCAACGAAAAGGCGTACTTTCTTCCAATAGTTTACCAGGAAAATTAGCTGACTGTTCAGAATCGGATCCTTCATTATGTGAAATATATTTAGTAGAAGGTGATTCTGCAGGAGGTACTGCAAAACAAGGCAGAGACAGGAAATTTCAGGCTATTCTTCCTTTGAGAGGAAAAATTCTTAATGTTGAAAAAGCTATGCCTCATAGAATTTTTGATAGTGAGGAAATAAAGAATATGTATCATGCAATGGGCGTAACAGTAGGGACAGAAGAAGACAGCAAGGCGCTAAATATGGATAAACTGCGATACCATAAAATCATCATCATGACTGATGCTGATGTTGACGGAAGCCACATAGCTACATTGATCCTTACATTCTTTTTCAGATATATGAAAGAAATGATAGAAAACGGTTACGTATATATAGCTACCCCGCCATTATATCTTATTAAATGCAGAAAAGAAGAAAAATATTGCTGGACAGAAGAAGAACGGATAAAAATAGTTGAGGATTTCTCTAAAGACGGCAAGGAAAGCAATGTTCATATACAAAGGTACAAAGGTCTTGGTGAAATGAACGCTGAACAATTGTGGAGTACTACAATGAATCCTGAGTTTCGCACACTTCGTCAGGTAACAATTGAAAACGGAACAGAAGCCGATCGTATTTTTTCAATGCTTATGGGGGATGAAGTTCCTCCTCGTCGTGAATTTATTGAGAAAAATGCCAAATATGCAAAAATTGACATTTAAAGATTCATAATGACTCAAATAAATAGCACGCAGATGACGCAGACTTGTGCTGAGCTTGTCGAAGTAAAATTATGATGATCACTGATAAATTATTTTTCAAAAATCATATTTAATCATAAACAATCCGTGTCATCTGCGTTCTTATTTTATTGCTTTTTATCTGAACTTATTTATTCATTCTAAAAATAAACATATATGAAAATTTTAGTACTAAATTGTGGGAGTTCTTCAATTAAATACCAGTTTCTTGACATGTCGAAAGATGCGGATGTGCTTGCCAAGGGTTTATTGGAACGCGTAGGAATTAAAGACAGCGAGTTAAAGCATCAGGGAAAAGGCAAAGATGTTTATAAACTTGTGCAGGATGTGCCAAATCATGAAATTGGAGTTAATTTAATTCTGAAAGCTCTGATGCACCCTGTGTATGGAGTAATTAAAAACGAAAATGAGATTACAGCTGTCGGGCACAGAGTAGTTCACGGAGGTGAAAAATTTTCGGGAAGTGTTCAAATAACACAGGAAATTATTGATATGATGGAAGAGTGTGTTGATTTAGCGCCTCTGCATAATCCTGCAAACCTGAAAGGTATTTACGCTATGCAAAAGCTTTTGCCAAACGTACCGCAATGCGGAGTTTTTGATACTGCCTTCCATAGTACAATGCCCGATTATGTTTATATGTATGCGCTTCCTCATGAAATTTATGATAAATATAAAGTCAGAAGGTATGGTTTCCACGGTACAAGCCATAGATATGTTTCTAAAAAAGCATGCGAGCTTCTGAATATTAATTATGAAGATCAAAAAATAATTACATGCCATTTGGGCAACGGCGCATCCATTGCTGCCATTAAAGATGGGAAATCTTTCGATACATCAATGGGCTTAACACCTGTAGAAGGACTAATTATGGGAACACGCTGTGGTGACCTTGACCTCGGAGCATTTTTATATGTGATGGAAAAAGAAAATATGGATACCAAAAAAGCCAACAACTTTATAAATAAAGTAAGCGGAATGGTTGGTATTTCAGGTGTTTCATCTGATATGAGAGATATTTGGAAAGCAGCAGATGAAGGAAATAAAAAAGCGAAATTAGCTCTTGAAATGTATATTTATAGAATTAAAAAATATGTAGGCTCTTATGCAGCTGCGATGGGTGGTGTAGATTTACTGATATTTACCGGTGGTATTGGCGAAAACGATTTTGATGTAAGAGCAGGAGTTTGCAAAAACATGGAATTTATGGGTATTGATTTCGATTTCGAAAAAAATAACAAATTAAGGAGCAAAGATGAAGTTCTTACTAAGCATGATTCTAAAGTTAAAGTAATGACTGTATGCACTAATGAAGAATTAGTTATTGCTCTTGATACAATCGAAATTATTTCACAAAATAAATTATTTTCACAAACACAAGAAGCTGTTTTAGAATAAAGTGTTTCTCTTTGATGCTTAGATATTCAGAGTAATTGAAAGTATAATTTGAATAAAAAAAAGGTTGCCTAAAACTAAAGACAACCTCTTTTTTATGTTTAAAATTACTATGGAATCTGCAAAGTATAAGCAGAAGGATTTGTAGTTCCTGAAATTGAGGTGTGATAGTAAACTGCAATACGACCATTGCCACCAGCGCCACCGGTGTATGAATTACTTCCCCCGGAACCTCCTGTAGTAGTAATAATATTACTACCTAGTGATACAGTATTGTTTGTTATATATATTGAACCGCCTGCTCCACCGCCAGCACCTGCGCCAGAGGCAGCAGTGGAAGCGCCGTTAGCGCCGTTGCTATTTACATTTCCTGAATTTGAGAAACTATTGGCTGCGATAAATATAATACCACCACCTTTTCCACCTATAGCTCCTGATTCGGCATCATGTGAACCACCGCTTCCGGCGCCTCCCGACCCGAAGTAAATACTTGAAAGGCTTGTGTTTCCGTAACTGCCGCCACCGCCACCGCCTCCGCCATAATCATAGCATCCACTATATGAAGAACTGCCACCTGTTCCGCTTGTATTTGTTCCGCCATTATTGCCGGTCCCTGATCCTCCTCCGCCAAATCCTGCGGTACCGTAGCCGCCGCCACCACCTGCTCCTGCGGTTTCATAATCGCAGTCGCTGAAAACGCAACCGCCTCCGCCACCGGCTCCTCCTGTTGAGCTTCCTGAGCCGCCACCGAAAGTATTTGAACTTCGGTTAGCTCCTCCGCCTCCGCCACCACCGCAAGTACCTGCAGTTCCTGCGGAGAAATAGGTTCCGCCCTTACCGGCATTCGTTCCGCAAAATGATTCACCTCCTCCAGCAGTAGTACTGTGCCCGAGACCTGCAGTTCCTCCTGCATAACCGTTAGAGTTCATATTAATTGTACCGTTATTTGTAATAGTACCATTTGCTTTTAAATACAGCAAGCCTCCTTTCGTGCCATCCCATGGATTAGCTGTTAAAGTAATACCTGAATTTATTGTTACATTTGTGTAATTAGGAATTCTTTGCAGCATAACTCTTTGATTTGTAGTGGCTGTTCCAATATTCAGATCATCTGATGCGCCATCTCCATAATATTTGGTTTTATTTGATGCAAAGGTTATAACAGCTCCGGATATTGATTGTATCCTCAAAGCTTCTAAATTTCCAACATTAATATTATTTGTACTTGTTCCTTGCAGGTTAATTAGTATTACTTCATCTCCTGCTGACAGACAGCCTGCATTTGGAGTAGTTGATAATGTTGCAGTATTGGAAGTGAGCCCTGTTACCGAATAATTTATAGCATCTGCGCAAGTACGACCTGATGCAATAATATCTGTATTCATGTTTTTGGTTGAAGAAATAACAACTGCTCCGTCACTTCCCGAACCCAAAAGCGAGGAATTTACTGTAATTACCACATTTGTTGTGGAACCCGAACATCCGCTTGCTGTTGCAGTTACTGTATATGTAACGGTTCCTGCCGCTATATTTGAATTTGTAAGAGTTTGAGTAATACTATTTCCTGAACCGGCAGTTGCTCCTGCAGCGCCGCTTTGCGATACAGCCCATACATAAGTGGCGCCTGAAACACCTGAAGATAAAGATATGCCGGTAGAAGAGTTTCCTAAAATTGTTTGTGATGAAGGAGTTGCTATAACATTAGGTAAGGGATTTACTGTTGTTACATAATTGACAGCCGTTCCGGAGCAACTATTAGCCGTAGGAGTGATGGAATATGTAACAGTACCTGTTGTTGTTGCAGTGGTAGAAATTGTTTGAACAGGTATTGTACCGGAACCGCTTGATGTGAAGCCCAAAATACCTGATGTTTCGGAAGCTGTCCAATCAAATGTAGTTCCACCGATATCTGAGGTAAGAGTTACTAATGATGTATTAGCTCCCGAACAAATAGTTTGAGATAATGGCGTATTATTTACTGTTGGCGTTGGATTAACTGAAAGTGTTGCAGAACCGTCAGAAGTAGCACTTGGCGAGCATGTTCCGCTAACTATACATTTGTATTTATAACCATTCATTCCTGATGTTGGGTTTGTGATGGTTAAGGTGGCGCTTGTAGCACCGGAATAAACACCGCCATTAGATACATTACTCCAACTGCTTGTATATTCCTGCCACTGATATGTTAATCCTGCTCCGCTTGCTGAAACCGTAAACGACGGAGTGCCGGTACCATTGCATACAGTTGCCGGACTTGTTGGCTGAGATGTTATTTCGGGGGCGGTATTAATTGTTAATGTAGCCAAACCATCAGAAATTGTACTTGTGCATGTTCCGTTAACTACACATCTGTATTTGTAACCATTCATGCTTAACGGAGGATTTGTGATAGTTAAAGTAGCAGTGGTAACATTTGAATATACACCGGCATTAGCAACATTATTCCATGTGCTAATATATTCCTGCCATTGATATGTTAATCCTCCTGTTGCCGTTACCGTAAAAGATGCAGTACCTGTACCAAGACAAACTGCTGCAGGGTTTGCCGGTTGTTCTGTAATGGTTGGCGCTGTTGAGTTAACAGCTATTGCATAATCAGCCGAAACAGTGCCATTTCCACAGGCATTAGTTCCCATTACCGTGAGGTTGCCGGATGTGGCGGAACCTGAAAAATAAACGATCACTGAATTTGTTGAGCCAACAATAACTGCTCCTGAACCGGAATAAGTCCATGTATAGCTTGTTGCCCTTGCAATAACAGGAACAGAATATAATACTGCAATCTGTCCCGGACAAACAGTAGCTGAACCACTTATGTTTCCCGCGGCTGCGGGAGCGTTAATGCAACTGCATGTAATAGTTTGCCAAACACCATTTGCAAAAAACTCGAAGCAATGTGTTGTGGTATTATATATCTGAAGTCCTTCGGTAGGAGAGACCGGTCTGTTTGCAGTTCTCATACGTGGAATCAATATACCTTGACTTGTTGAACTTGAAGAAGTATCAGATTGTACATCAAGCATAGCTGAATTATCGGCAGCGCTACCGGTGGTGTTGATTGCAACTCCTCCCTGTGCATAACAGTTGAAAGTGAATACCGACAAGCATATCGACAGGCTCAGTGTGGCATTCAATGTAAATAAAGTTATAAGGTATGAAGTTATGAAAGGATTAAGTACACCTCCTACTAATGCTTTTTTTGATTTTGATATTTTCATAAGTTTTTATTTTGATAGATATTTTTAGTTATAAAATACCTTTTGCGCAATTCATTATTACTTCTTCAAATAATTTGTATTACAAAAAAAATACAAAAATAATCGTTAAGGTATTAGATACCTAATGATAACGACACCTGAACCGCCTTGTTTTCCTGATGTTTGCGATCCACCGCCACCACCTCCGGTATTTGCAGCGCCTGCTACATTAGCATTACCCCCACCACCATTACCACCAACAGGAACACCTGTGCCATAACCGCATCCAGCGCCACCACCGGCATAATATGTTGGAGTCCCTGTAATAGAAGAGGATATCCCAATTCCTCCATCTCCTGCATCTGAGCGGTTATCAACAGTTTCGCCTACACTACCAGCGCCTCCTCCTCCGCCACCGCCATCTATTGCGCCAAAAGATCCACCGCCACCACCGGCATATCCCTGATTAACAGTACCCGCACCGCCACTACTAACAACTTCGCCACCGCCGGATCTACCGGAACCACCACCGCCACTACCTCCTGTACTTCCATTAACAGCAGAACCTATCCCTGAATGACCGCCACCTATTGCAGTGATTGTACTAAACACAGAATTTCCACCATTCGTTTGAGCAGCTCCTCCATTCCCAACGGTTACATTAATAGTACCTGTTACAGCAAAATTGGTTGAAGTTAATAAACCACCGGCGCCACCACCACCTCCATAAGTTGATCCGCCGCCACCTCCACCGGCAACAACGAGGTATTCTACCGCGCTAACACCACAAGGAACTGCCCATGTAGTCGAACCTACAACAGTAAATTTGTTGATGGTATAATTTCCATCGGTGCTTGCGGTGCAGTTATTAGTAACGGTACAGGAGTTATTTGTCGCTCTTACCACAATAGTAAAGTTTTTTGTTGCGCCTGTACAGTTTACTCCATCATTTGTGTGAGATGGTGTTACTGTAATGGTGGCAGTTACAGCGCATAACCCACTATTAGTTGCCGTAAAAGCTGAAATATTTCCTGTTCCGCTGGCAGCTAAACCTATGCTTGTGTTATTGTTTGTCCAACTGTATGTTGTTCCTGACAATGTTCCTGAGAAGTTCACAGCAGTTGTTGATGAACTATTATTAATTGTTTGGTTTGATGGTTGATCTACTGTTGGTAATGGATTAACCGTTATCGTTATTGTAAAAGCAGCGCCTACACATGAACCGGTTGAAGAAGTAGGTGTAACAATATATTGGACTGATCCTGTTGTTGTATTCGGATTTGTAAGAGTTTGATTAATAGTTGCTCCAGAACCTGCATCGGCTCCGGTTATTCCACCTGTGATCGTTCCAATTGTCCATTCAAAATTACTAGGCACGCTTGATGTTAATGTTAAATTCGGACTTGTACCACTACATATTGTTGATGTTGCTGAATTTGTAACGGAAGGTATAGGATTAACTGTTAAAGTAGCCAGTCCGTCAGAAATTGAGCTTGTGCATGCTCCGCTAACTACACATCTGTATTTGTAAGCATTCAAACCTGCCGGAGGATTTGTAATAGTTAAAGTAGCAGTATTAACATTTGAATAAACACCGGCATTTGCAACATTATTCCAACTGATTCCAAATTCCTGCCATTGATAGGTTAATCCTCCTGAAGCAGTAACGGTATATGATACTGCTCCGCCTCCGAGACAGGTGTTTACCGATACTGGTTGCCCTGTAATATTAGGAGCTGTGGAATTAACGGCTATAGCATAATCAGCCGAAACAGTACCATTACCACAGGCATTTGTTCCTATTACAGTAAGATTGCCGGAAGTAGCCGTTCCTGAAAAATAAACTATTATTGCATTTGTTGAACCAACAATAAAAGCTCCTGTACCTGAATAAGTCCAAGTGTAACTTGTAGCTCTTGCAATAGCCGGTACGTTATATAAAACCGCATTTTGCCCCGGACAAACGGTGGCAGTACCGCTAATTGTTCCTGCTGCTGCAGGTGAGCTTGTACAGTTACAAGCAATAGTTTGCCACACTCCGTTTACATAATCCTCGAAACATTTTGTTGTTGTATTGAAAATTAGCAATGATTCTGCAGGAGAAATAATAGAATTTCGTTTGGCTGTACTCATACGAGGTATAAGAAGCCCTTGACTGGAGTTGACCAACGTAGTATCAGATTGTACATCAAGCATTGCTGAATTATCAGAAGCGCTACCAGTGGTGTTGATGGCTACGCCCTGAGAAAATAAGTTAAAAGTGAATAGTGAAAAATGAAAAGTGAGCAAAGAAAACACGATCATCCCTATTACTTTTTTTACTTTTAGAGTTTTTTTTACTATCATAGTTTTTTTAATTTAGGTAAAAATCAAGATCTTATTTAAAGGATTACTCACTATAATGCATACTCAATAACCAATTTAGGTCTAAAAGATTCGTTAGCTGTATAATTATTTGAACAAAAAATGATACCATTTGAACTAACATAAGCCAATCCCTCTGTGTTAAACCGAACTATTACATTTACATGTTTGGAAACATTATCTATTGCATCTTTTACAATATTTGTAATATCTATCGTAACCCAACCGTAATTACTCGCTGCAGGCATTGTAATACTTCCTCCGGAAGGACTTGATGTTACATAATCACCACCGGCAGTTATCCAAGGACTACTCCAACTTGAAGTCGTTTCGGACCAACTATCACTGGTTAACTTATAAACATTTACGATTTTCCCAAGTAAAGTCCCGTTATTCCATGAGTTTGAAGAATAATAAAGACTGATTTTAGCTGAAGAAATATTACTGCTGACACCTGTGAAATCAGAGATATTAAAATACAAAATGGGGCGATAAGTATAACCCGTATAATCGCTGAGAGTAAGATCTGTACTTGTACCATTATTATCACTTGGCGACTGTGGTGCAAGCCAATTGTCTTTTGCCGAAGGTTGTTTTGTATAAGTAAAATTATTAGTGGGTGAGATGCTTGCAGTATTTCCACTACTTAAACTGCTATTGCAACCTGATGAATTTTGAATAGAAGTTATTGTTATAGTTGTTGCACCCGAGTTAGCTAATACTGAAGTTATAAATGTTCCGGTACCAGGGCTGCCTGCTGTGAAACTCATTGAAGCGGTGCTTCCTGTTGCAGTGTTTGTTCCGCTAAGGTTATAAGTAACAGTATAAGTACCTGTTGATAAACTTGTAGAGGTTACGGTTACCGTAGAAGCAGATAAGATGCTTGGTGATGTGGCTGATGTATTGATGTTGCTTACATTTGGCGATGGGTTAACAGTAATGCTTGTCGTATTTCCACTAGACACATTACTACTGCAATTATAGCTATTTTGAATGGAAGTTATAGTTACAGTTGTTGCACCCGAGTTAGCTAATGCTGAAGTTATAAATGTTCCGGCACCAGGGCTGCCTGCTGTGAAACTCATTGAAGCGGTACTTCCTGTTGCAGTATTAGTTCCGCTAAGGTTATAAGTAACAGTATAAGTACCTGTTGATAAACTCGTTGAATTTATTGTTACTGTAGAACCTGAATTTACACATACACTTGTTGCAGAAGGTGTGCTGAAGTTGCTGACATTAGTGTTCTCATTTAAAGTAATGCTTACACAACTTGCGCTACTTATACCACACTCATTTGAAGCTACTACGCATATATTGCCTGCATTGCTTCCAAATGCTACAGTAATATTCGTTGCAGGGTTAGATGAAGAAGCAATTGTAGCACCGTTGGGTATAGTCCATATATAAGAAGTTGCGCCTGTTACTTCTGAAATGTTGTATGAAACAATGCTCTGATTTGCACAAACTGAAGAAGAGCCTGTTATTAAACCGGGTGTGCTAACAGAATTATTCGGATTGGTATTTAAATTTATCCATTGGTTACCATCAAAATACTGGAAATTTGAACAATCCGTATTGTATATTACCAGTCCGATAGCAGGAGTGGCAGGTCTGTTGGCTGTTCTCATACGGGGCATTAGCATGCCTTGACTAGTAGAGCTTGAAGAACTATCAGATTGTACATCAAGCATTGCTGAATTATCGGCATCGCTACCGGTGGTGTTGATTGCAACTCCCTGAGAAAATAAGTTAAAAGTTAGTAGTGAAAAGTGAAAAGCGAGCAATGCAGACACAATTACTTTTAAAATTTTGCTTGT
Source organism: Bacteroidota bacterium (assembly GCA_013334735.1). GTDB lineage: Bacteria > Bacteroidota > Bacteroidia > Bacteroidales > CG2-30-32-10 > JAAXXA01. The sequence continues at coordinate 2,709 of JAAXXA010000022.1, read as the reverse complement.
TTTTATTAACATTTTTGTTTTCATCGCGATTATATTTAATTTTCTAATATTTCATACTTTTGCGTAAACCTGCGTTTTTTTTCTACAAAATCAGGGCAATAAATCTATGCCTCTTTTAATGCGGGTAGCGAATAATTACGATACCTGAACCACCGGCTCTTGGATTACATTGGACAGAACAGTCTCCATCTCCACCCCCTCCGCCACCACCAGTATTTGCTGCTCCGGCAGAAGAAGTATATAGCGATACACAATTTCCTCCTCCGTTTCCACCTCCTCCATTTCCACCGCTTCCCGCAGTTCCTGTATTATTTACTCCTCCACCGCCACCACCTGCATAATAAATAGTAGAACCATCATAAATAGTACTTGACAAACCAACACCACCATTACCCGCTCCTGAAGAATTAGCGTCAATTCCATTACCTCCTGCGCCACCACCGCCACCGCCTTCGTAACCGGGAGAATAGCCACAACCTCCGTTGTGACCTTGTCCTGCAATGCCTGCAGCGCCGGAATAAGCAGAGCCACCTTGAGTAGCACCACCACCACCACCGCTTCCGCCTATTTGTGGTGCAGGACTATTTTGATATTGTCCTCCGGCACCACCTCCTGTTGCTTCTAAAGTTGAGAATATTGAATTTTCACCATTTGTTCCCGCTCCATTATTTGCTCCTGCATTTCCTCCATTGCCAACAGTAACTGTATATGCTTGAGCATTTACCGCTAAAGTTCCTGTAAGGAATCCACCTCCTCCCCCGCCACCCTCATCACTACCACCACCGCCACCAGCGACAACGAGGGCTTCCACATTCATAGAATTACATAGAGTAAATGTTCCTGAAGTTGTAAATGTATGAATACGATAGCTTCCGACATCAGTAATGGTACCACCTGTTGCAATCGGATTTATCGTTGTTATGTAATTAGTTATTCCTCCTGCGCAACTGTTAGCAGTTGGAGTAATTGCATAAGTTACAGTACCGGCTGTTGCTCCGGAATTGTAAATTGTCTGAATGGGTATCGTATTAGTACCACCAGTGGTAAAATTCGTAATATTTGCTGTTTCTGTAGCTGCCCATGCAAAGGTAGCGCCCCCGACATTAGAAGTTAGAGTTACTAGTGCTGTATTTTCTCCAGTACAGATATTTTGTGTTAATGGAGTATTTGTTACCGTTGGTGTTGGATTAACCGTTACAGTAATAGTAAAAGCAGCGCCTACACACGAACCTGTTGTGGAAGTAGGAGTAACAATGTATTGTACTGTACCTGCCGTAGTAATCGGATTGGTAAGTGTTTGATTTATGGTTGCTCCGAAACTTGCACTTGATCCGGTTATTCCACCTGTGATCGTTCCGATCGTCCACGCAAAATTGCTTGGTAAATTTGATGTTAGGGTAATATTAGGATTTGTGCCACTACAGGTAGCAGCTGTGGTTGTATTTGTAACAGAAGGAAAAGGAACTGTTAATGTGGCGGAGCCATCTGAAGTTGAACTTGTGCATGTGCCGCTCACTACACATCGATATTTGTAAGCATTCATACTTGCCGGAGGATTTGTAATTGTTAAAGAGGCAGTAGTAGAATTAGAATAAACACCTGCATTTGCCACATTATTCCAACTGCTTATAAATTCCTGCCATTGATAGGTTAATCCTCCTGTAGCTGTTACTGTGAAAGACGGAGTGCCGGTACCGGGACAAACGGCTGCCGGATTTATAGGTTGCCCTATAATATTAGGTACGGTAGAATTAACGGATATAGGATAATCAGCTGAAACAGTGCCATTACCACAGGCATTTGTCCCTTGTACAGTGAGATTTCCGGAAGTAGCAGATACAGTAAAGTAAACGATTACAGTATTTGTTGAACCAACAATAACGGCACCTGCACCGGAATAAGTCCAAGTGTAACTTGTAGCTCTTGCAATAGCAGGTACAGAATATAGAACAGCATTTTGCCCCGGACAAACAGTGGCTGTACCGCTAATTGTTCCTGCTGCTTCGGGGGCACTAATGCATCCACAAGTAATAGTTTGCCAAATCCCGTTTGCGTAAAACTCAAAACAATGAGTAGTGGTATTATAAATTTGAAGCCCTTCGGCAGGAGAGGCAATGAGATTTCGTTCTGTTGTATTCATACGAGGGATAAGTAAGCCTGCTTTAGGATTCATCCCTGTTGCATCAATATCTAGCATAGCTGAATTATCGGCAGGGGATCCTGTAGTGTTTATGGCTACGCCTTGAGCAATGCACTTAAAAGTACTAAACGACAAGCTTAGTGTAAGAAGAAGTAGAATATGAATTCTAATATTTTTCATAATTTTTTTAATTAATACATACAATAGAATTAAAATAATTAATCGGTGCATTTTAATAGATTTCAAAAAATACTTACTCTTTAAAATACTACCAAGATGGAGCCCATGTACCGCTTGAAGTAAAAGTAACGATAGTATTACTGCCAGAAGCTGTTTGAGAACCTCCTGTTGATGTACCGTAAGATGTTGGATAGCTTATGATAACAATACCCGAACCACCAGAGCCAGCAATACCTGGTGATGTGCCATGTCCGCTACCCCCGCCACCGGAACCAGTGTTTATTGCTCCATTTGTTCCATTTTTATCACCTTCAGTTTTTCCGCCACCATTTCCACCAATGCTTGATCCTCCCGTACCTTTACCATAAGAAGATCTATCCCATCCCGGG
>JAAXXA010000433.1 GCA_013334735.1 Bacteroidota bacterium | reverse complement strand
AGAAAAAAAACAAATACCTGAATTTTGGGATGGTAAAACAGCTGTAAGAATTGGAAATATTTTGCTGGAAAAGTTTTATTCGAAATAAATAATGTCCATTTTGAATATTCTTCTATTTTTCAAATAACTTTAATTCGAAATTATCAATATAAAGTGGCTGTTTATCCGGGTTCCAAACATAAATTTTAAGCTCATCGTTTTTTGAACGTAACTCAGGCAAATTAAAGGAAAAGAATACCTGTCCCCATTTATTTTTATCAATAAAATATTCAAATTTTGAGGAAAGCCAAAAATAATTTTCATACACCTGATTTTCGTCATCTTTAAAATTAATTGTAGCAACTATTTGCGCATCTTTAAAATTGCCTGCTGCAAAAGACCATAAACTTACATTTACTCTTTTAAAAATTTTATCGGTCATTTTAGAAATACGCGAAACATAAGCAGGTCCATATTCATTCTGAGCATCAAGTTTTACAGCATATTTGCCATAACAAACTTTTTCGGTAGTGAGAATACTTGTGTCTTTATCCCATGTTTGTTTGTCTTCAAAACCATTAAATACATAAAATACAGGCTTCGCCTGAGGAATAGTTTTTTTCTTATCTGTTGAAGAATAAAGTGAAATACCTGCCATTCCATTATAATCAATATCTTCAATAATATAAGGATATTTAGTCATAATAATATCCTTTGTTTCGGGGGGATTGAATACGCCCGACCAGGCATAAAGAAAATATTTTGTTTGATTCCGCTGAACTAATTTGTTCAACTTATAAAAATCATTTTTACCTTCATTTCTGTATAGGGCGAATGGCAAAGGATTGTCAAATTTTTCGAGGTAGTAATTTATATAATAAGGTGAATTAATATTTATAACACGTGTTATATTTTTATCTCCAAATTGATTATTATATTCAATCGTTTTTTTAGCAATTTCTTTAAATTCGCTGAAATGATAAGTGTTGTAATATTTCTTTTCGGCAACTGTGCTGAAAATTCCTATTAATAATAACACTCCCAAAGCTGAAAAGTTAAACTTTTTATCATTTATCCTTGTAAAAGAAAAAAGGAAAAACAATAAAAATGGAAATGAAAAAAGCAACATCGAATTTTCAAGAATCGGTTTTGCCCATAAAGAATAATAAAAAGCTCCAAAAAATGGTATAAGAAATAATGATAATGCAAGTACATGAAATTTACTGAATTTAATATCTGTAAAACTGTTGATGTTTGTAATTATTAATATCGCGAAAAAAGTATAAAGCAAAAATTGCGATTTATTAAAAATGAAAAAGATATGTTCGAAAAATGCTTTGTTTTCCGGCTCTGTCAGCCAGTTTGCCGCTAAGGGACTTCCTAAATGATATATTAAAACAATAATACCGGGAATATATAATATTATCGCTAAAATTATTGATAACAAATATGCTTTAAAATTATCTTTATTGATAAAAAACACAAAAGAAATTACCATTATCCCGTTAAAAACAAGCGCAAAATAATGGAAGTAAGCAGCTAAGCTGAAAGATAATGCAAGCGCAATAATATTTTTCCTTTCGGTTTTATTCTCAAAAACCATTTTTGTAAGGAACCATGCTGTAAGCATCGAAAACAAAAGACCGGGGATAAAAGGTTGTGCAAGCTGGCTGTATAAAAGAGGAAATTCGAGAAAACACATCGCGGCTGCGACAAAGAGTCCGGAATATTCATTAAACCATCTTGCAGATACTTTGTACGCGAAATAAATGGAAAGTACTCCTACTGCTACAAAAGGCAGTCGTAACATAATAACAGATGTTCCGAATACTTTGATCCATAGGTAAAGAAAAAATTCTATTCCGGCAGGATAAACATCATTATAAATTTCATTACTTAGATACTCCTGAAAATTACCGGACTGAGCGCGGGCAATAGCGCTAAATTCCTCGTTCGAAAGGGATAATCCGTTTATGTTGTATAAACGTAGAAATGTTCCGATAATAAGTATCAGAAATAAAAAAGATTTCTCTTTATTTTCTTTTATATATTTTATCATAATTTATTGTGATTGCATCTCTGCATTCTAAATAGAACGCGGATGACGCTGATTGTTTATGATTAAATAAGATTTATATAATATTTTATATTTTTCGTTTTATCAGTGTTTATCATATTTATCCGCGTTCTAAAATATCAGATTGTATTTAATTTTTGTTTAACAGCTTCGAATAATATTATGCCAGCAGCTACTGAAACATTAAGCGATTCGGTCTCTCCCTGTAAAGGAATAAGAATAGTTTTATCTGATTTTTTCAAATATTCCTGTGAGATTCCGTCTTCTTCCGATCCCATTATTATTGCAATTGGTTTGTTGTAATCAATTGAATGATATGGTACCGTAGCTTTTTCGGTGCAAGCAATTATTTCAATACCACTTTCTTTCAAAAAATCAATAGTGTTTTTAAGGTTATCCTCACGGCAAACGGGAATTTTATAAATTGCTCCGGCAGAGGTTTTAACAGTATCGGCATTTATGCGGGCAGCGCCTTTAGAAGGAATTATTATGGCATGTACCCCTGCGCATTCGGCTGTACGGGCAATAGCTCCAAAATTTCGGACATCAGTAATTCTGTCGCAAATAAGCAAAAAAGGATTTTCTCCTTTTTCAAAAATCATAGGTAAAATGTTTTCAAGTGGCTGATAAGCGACTTCTGAAATATAACAAATTACACCCTGATGATTTTTAAAAGTAACTCTGTTAAGCTTATCAATAGGGACATATTGAACGGGAATATTAAGTTCTGCTATAAGTTTTTTCAGTTCCCACGAATTTTCGCTTTTTAAACCGTTTTGCATGAGTACCCTGTCAATTTCTTTTCCTGCTTTGATAGCTTCTATCACAGGCCTGATACCGAATATTAAGTTTTCTTTAGTCAAAGTATTTTTTTTAAATAATGTTTACAAATGTAGTAAAAAAGAAATAAAGTGTTGGAAAAGTAAAAAGTAAAAAGGCATAAGGCAAAAGGGACAGGGCATAAGGGAAGTAATTAATTTAAAAAAAAATGATAAGCAAGTTGTTAGGAGGAGATAAAAACAAAGACGTTTAAACTCTATGCAATAATTATTAATTATGTTTTTTTTTGTTTTATGTATCACATTAACCTTATTCAAATATTTTATAATTTCGCTACAAATAATTTTCTTATGAAAAAAGTATCAGCAACCATAATGTTTTTAGCTTTTTACTATGTGGTTTCGGCTCAGATTAATTTTGCAAATTCTTCGGAAATAAAAACATTTTTAAAATCAAAGACCTTAGTTGTGCTTGATGAAGATCCTTTTTCTTCTTTCAATGAAACCTTGAAAGCTGTTATGACTAAGCTATGGACAATTACTCCTTATGATTACATTACTATGGAAGAGTTTGATAAAAAAAAATCAAGCAATTCATATTCTTTTATCATGCTTTCGGAAGCCGAACAAAAAGAAGATGGCGTTCTGTGCAGGTTT
>JAAXXA010000432.1 GCA_013334735.1 Bacteroidota bacterium | reverse complement strand
TCGTAATTGTTTTACCGTAATTCGTAATTTTTAATTCGTAATTGTTTTACCGTAATTCGTAATTGTTAATTCGTAATTGTTTTATAACTACTTTTGATTCCTACGAATATTGTTTTATTATGATAAATTTTGAAAAATTTGTTTTGCCTAACGGACTAAAAGTAATAGTTCACAAGGATACATCTACACCTATTGTTGCAGTTAATATTCTATATAATGTGGGCTCCAAAGACGAACATCCCGATCGTACCGGTTTTGCTCATTTGTTTGAGCATTTGATGTTTGGTGGTTCGGCAAACATTCCCAAATATGATATGCCATTACAACTTACAGGTGGCGAAAACAATGCTTTTACAAACAGCGATTTTACAAACTATTACTTAACGCTGCCTAAACAAAATATCGAAACTGCTTTTTGGCTCGAATCTGACAGGATGAAAGAACTTGCTTTTTCTGAAAAAAGTTTAAATGTTCAGCGAAATGTTGTTGTGGAAGAATTTAAACAAAGCTATCTCAATCAACCTTATGGAGATGTTTTTCTACTTCTGAAACCAATGGCATATAAGGTTCATCCTTATCAATGGAATACTATTGGAAAAGATATTTCACATATTCAAAATGCTTCTATCAGAGATGTTAAAGATTTTTTTAAAAAATTTTATTGCCCGAACAATGCTATAATGGTTGTAGCGGGTGATGTGGATGCTGATCAAATTTTAAAACTCTCCCAAAAATGGTTCGGTCCTATTCCAAAAGGAGAACACAAGTTGCGTAAACTTCCAGCTGAACCTATACAAAATGAACATCGCTCTCTTACGGTTGAGCGTAAAGTTCCGCAAAATGCTATTTACAAAGCATATCATTGTTGCGCCAGAAGTGATAACGAATTTTATACTACTGATTTAATTTCCGATATTTTATCAAATGGAAGATCTTCCAGGCTTTTCAGAGAATTAGTTATGGAACAAAAACTTTTTAGTGAAATAAACGCATCTCTTACAGGTGATCTCGATAAAGGACTTATGGTTGTTGAAGGTATGCTTTCTGAAGGCATTACTATGGAAAAAGCGGAAAAAGCTATTCTTAATGAACTAAATAAAATTTGTATAAAACAACCTCATAAATCAGAACTTGAAAAAGTGCAAAACAAAATTGAATCAACGTTGGTTTTTTCCGAAATAAATGTTCTTAACAAGTCTATGAATCTTGCTTTTTCAGAACTTATTGGCGATGCATCTCTTATTAATTCCGAGATAGACAAATATAAAAAAGTTACTCCTGCAATGATCAAAAAACAAGCAAATAAAATTTTTAAAGAAACAAATTGTTCAACTCTTTATTATAGAAGGCATAAATAAACTACAACACTTATAATTTACTCACAACTTTTTTAATTTTTAAAGGTGTTCGTGAGATCGTTTCGCTAAGTTGAGCTTTTATACTATACCAAACAGTCATTATTATTCATTTATTGTTATTATTTTATATCACAGATGTCTGATAAAAAATGTTTTAAATATTATGAATCACATTATTTTACAACATATTTTTTATATTTCGCCACCTACGGGGCTTAATTTTGTCTTTTGATTATTTTTCTACAAATATTTCGCCTCTAACGAGGCTTAAAAAAGTACCGTAGGTACGTAATATTTGTAGAATAATCAATTACAAAAATTCTCAGAGTGCCGTAGGTACGAAATATAAAAAAAAGTAAAGTTTTACTGGACAAGAGAGATTATTTACATATTAAATGACCTAATGACAATAAATGACGGTAAATAATATAACATCTTTTTTTTAATGATTTAATTTATTTTTACTTAAAATCATCATCATGAATTTCTTAGACAGAACAAAACAACCGAAAGTAAAGCTTATAGAAAATATTTCACTTTTAAAACCAAATGAGCATAAATTGGATAATGGAATCCTTTTTTCCTATTTTGATGGTGGTACTCAGGATGTAATAAAAATTGAATGTGTTTTTAATGCAGGAACATGGTTTCAGGAAAAAAACTTAGTGGCTTTTTCAACTATTAAAATGTTAACTGAAGGTACAAAAAATCATTCTGCTGCAGAATTAGCAGAGATATTCGATTCGTATGGCGCCTTTGTTGAAACTGAAGCCGAAAAAGATTATAGTTCAATTTCTTTGTATTCCCTAAATCGCCATCTCGAAAAATTGTTGCCCGTTTTTATTGAAATGATCAGAGAATCTGTATTTCCTTTTGATGAATTATCTGTTTTAATGGAAAATTCAAAGCAAAATCATCTGGTATCAATGCAAAGAGTGAATTATCTTGCCAGAATAAGTTTCGCACAACAAATATTTGGAGAAAATCACCCTTATGGTAAATACGCAAACTTAAATGATTACGATAATGTTACTTCATCAGATCTGATTTCATTTCATAAAAAGTATTATCATCCGGGTAATTTGAGAATTATTGCAGCAGGGAAAATAAATAATAGTAGCACGATCGAACTTATTAATAAATATTTTGGCGATAAAACCTGGAAAAACCAATCGGAAACCATTACAACTAATTTTAAAATAAATACAAATCCTAAAAAAAGTATATTTATTCCCAAAGACGGCGCATTGCAGTCGGGTATTCGCATAGGTAAAATATTGTTTAATAAAAAAAAACCTGATTATTTAGGAGTTTTTATTTTAAACGTTGTACTTGGAGGTTATTTTGGATCGCGTTTAATGTCGAATATTCGTGAGAAAAATGGTTATACCTACGGCATTGGCTCCGGTATGATTTCTCTGAAAAATTCCGGTTATATGTATATTGCTTCGGAAGTAGGCGCTGATGTAAGAGAAAAAGCTCTAATTGAAATATATAAAGAAATTAAAGGCTTGAGAGAAAAACCTATAAATAATGAAGAACTTAATCTTGTGAAAAATTATTTAATTGGCTCATTTCTTCGCAGTATAGATGGACCTTTTGCTCTTTCCGAACGATTTCTTGGCCTGCTCGATTACGGTTTCGATTTTAATGAATATTATAATAATTATATACTTACCATCAAAAATATTACTTCAAAACAACTTCTCGAACTCGCAAACACTTATTTTGCCGAAAATTCTTTCTGTGAAACAATAGTAGGAAAATAAAACTTAGAGTTAGGGGTTTTTTAAATTTTTTTTTTAAAATATTGCTTATCTCCTTTAGACAAGTTTTAAAAACATAAGTATGTATTATCGCATTTAAAATTTGAAAAAATAAACTTTAAGCTTTTTTATTTTTTACCACATAGTATCATAGAAACATAGGTTGCACATAGATTTACTTTTTATTTGCATCGGTAATTTTGAATATAAAACTATGTGTTTTTACAATGTAACTATTGTGTCTATGTGGTAAAGAAGATACAAATAATTAAAAATAAGCGTCAACTTGTTTAAAGGAGATAAGCAGTTTAACTTTTTTGAAATTCAATATTGAAAAGGGCAGGAAATAAAAAAACGCAACCAATGATTG
>JAAXXA010000431.1 GCA_013334735.1 Bacteroidota bacterium | reverse complement strand
CAAACTTTGGATGCAGGAAGTTGGAAAGACTCTTCTTTCAATGGCATAAAAGTCCCTACATTAGCAGAAGCGATGCTTTTAGCTCAAATGTATAACAAGAAGTTATATCTGAATATGAAAGTTTTTGCGCCTCATTTAGTTGCTAATGTCTTGGCGCAAACCGGTGTAGCGCCTAATACAATTATTTTAGATCCGGGTTATATTTCCGAAGTACAACAATATCACCAGTTAATGCCAAATACTCCATTAGCATATTTTGGAGCGCCTCCTTCCGATATTAATGACACTAATTTTTATAATACTCTTTATTCAAACGGTGTAATAAGCGCCGAAATCCCTGCTGATTATTTCGTAGATAGCGCGTGGGTGAGTCAGTATAAACTAAGATTAAATAACAAAGGAATTGAGCTTTGGGCTTATACTGTTAATAAGGCTGAGTATATGCGCTCGCTAAAAACTTATGATTTTGATGGTTTGGAAACAGACAGACCAACGCAAGCAAAAGAAATTTTCTGTACAAATAATAAAGAATTTTATTATCCTGAAAAACGAATAAGCGGGCAATGGGATTTTGATTCAACTCTTTTAGGTACTAAAGGTTCCCAATTATCTTATATATATCAAACGCCATCTAATCTTTCAAAAATTCAATTTGCAACTTGCGATTCTTTCCATATTCCCAGAATTGAAAATGTTAATATTAATGTAGCTAAAATTAATGCTTTAGATTCTAATGAAGCATTAAGATTCTATTCTAATTTTTTTCCTGAAGGACGCCCCAGTGCTTCTGATTGCAATAATAGTTATACTATTATTTTTGATTTTTTAAAACCTCATACTGATACCGGTTATATATCACTTTTGCAAACCAGTAATAATAATAGCGACGATGGCGACTTATTTATTAGAAATAGCGATAATTCCATTGGTATATTGGGGCAGTATGATGGTACCCTGGTTGATAGTACATGGAATCGTTTGGCTGTTGTTTTTGATTTGAATCAGGATAAAATGGACAAGTATCTTAATGGTAGTTATATTGGTACTACATTAATACCCGATGCGCTAAATGGGAGATTTTGTATAAATAATAATTGGGGAGTACAATCTTCGAATTTCTTTTCGGATAATGATAACGAAACATCGGCTTTATTTGTGAGTAGTATTCAAATTCGTAATTATGCTATGAGCCAGGACGAATTATCTTATTTGGGAGGAGTATCATCTTCTAAAATTTCAGATACGATCTTTATAAATCAGGAAGAATGTCCAGTGATTATTTCGCAAAGTAATGACACTATTATTACACAAGGGAGTAATATAAAGTTGTATGTTGAAACAACTGATTCTGTTAACTACCGTTGGCAAATAAATAAAGGAATAGGGTGGGATTATATTTCGGAAGTAAATGTTACAGATATTGGCGCTGATACAATTACTATTTCAAATGTTCAAGATAATTTAGATCAGGTATTATTTCGTTGTAAAATAAATAATGATTGTTCAATTTATAGCGATGAAATAAAAATTTCTGTTTCACCGGCGACTTATATAAAAGAAAATACAAATCTATTTGCATCTGTATATCCTAATCCTTCTAATGGAAATTTTTTCGTTAGTTTATATAAATCTTACGAACCGGTTTTTATTTCGTTATACAATTCAGCAGGAATTAAAATGTATTCCCAAGAAATTAAGGAAACACCTTCTAAAATATCACTAAATCTTAATACTGCCGGTGGTGTTTGTTTTATGCAGCTTCAGACATCCAAATCCAACGAAGTAAAAAAAATAATTATATTAGAAGATTAGAGATAATCTTTTAACAAATTTGCTTGTAGGACGGAAAAAAAGAATCATATAGAAAAAAGATTGGTATTATACATCTAAAAAAGATAGCGATGGTTTTTGTTGGATGCCAGAGGCATCATAGGTTTATAAAACATATATCCAACTAAATATCTACGACCTCACAGAGGTCGAACTAATGAATAACAATAATATTCTATAAACCTATGAACCCGCTGGGTTCAATAACATTATAAAATTCAATTTATACCGTTTACCAATATATAATAGTCCCAAAAATGCACTAAATATATTGTGTATCGCCGACATGTCGGGACAGGTCGGCATAACTTAATTAGAAGTTTTTATTATCAAATTTTTTTCATAATAACGTTGCAAAATTTTTTCAACCATCGGATAATAATAACGCCAAAAAAACGGTGTGCGATCATTTAAGTCACTTTCATTAAGCACAAATAATTTTAAGTATTTAATTCCTTTCATTCTTACAAATAATGGGTCAATCGGCACATCTGTAAAATCGCCGCAAAAATAATAAAATGGATAATTTTTTAAATGTTCAAAAGCGGCAGGAAAAACCTTTGGAATGGCATGCTTCTCTAATATCGAATCTCCAATTTTGTTGGTTTTTATTTCATAATAAGATAAAACTTTATTACTGCTATCGGTGCTTAATATAATATCAAACCAATATGAATAGTTAATTTCTTTAGGAATATTAAACGTGTTAACAGCATAATCAAAACTCTTTATTTTAGGAACTTCATAATTTAAATGTGTCTTATTTTCAAGTATCGCAATGGTTTCGTCTTCATTCACAAACACGATACCTGAATTTTTAAAGGGCCATGTACCATGATGTTGTTCTTTGTATAATCTTATAACCCAACGCGGAAGCTCAGGATTTTTAACCGTATCAAGCAAATAGAAATATCTCCCTGTCCATCCCGTCCATTGAATGTGAAATAGATCTTCTGTTTTTTTTCGAATTTCAGGAGAAGTAGGAGTGGCAAAAAAATTAAATTCTGCCATAACAAGTTTCTTCTTTTCTTTCATTGATTTCAAAAACAAATAATCCTTTTCATCAAGTCCGCCGTATATTTTTTCGGAATGTTCCGTTAAATTTTTCTTGCCATACCATTCATTAATATATATTCCATAAGTATCCGTAAAGTAAGCCATATCGTAATAATTACTTAAGCTGTCAATTTGCTTTTCAGAATACTTTTGTAAATCTTTAATGTTAAACTTTTTATTTTTCAATGGGAAAAAACCAAAATAATCTTCCGGTACAGAGTAATATTCATTATTTTGTTTAACATATTTTTTGTGTGTTAAAACCCAATCTAAACCCTTATGTTCTAAGCCTTCTTTAGTTAATACCGTTTTATCCATAATAAAAACATTCAAATGCTTTTGTGGAGTAAATACCCATATCATCCATAAAATAACAGGTAGAAGGATAAAAGAAAAAATAATTATGTTGAAAATAAGTTTTTTAGTATTGAATTTCATAATAATAATTTTGGTAAAAATTATATTTATTTATTTATTTATTTATTTAACTCATCAATAACTTGCCTTATTCCTCTTTCGAACATCACTTTCATTATGTGCATTCTATATTCCTTGGTAGCCCTGATATCGGTAATAGGTGATATTTCTTCTTCAATAATTTTCTTTCCTTT
>JAAXXA010000430.1 GCA_013334735.1 Bacteroidota bacterium | reverse complement strand
CTCTTTTCCCCACTGGTTTCAAGCGGTCCCTGCGACCACATAAAATAAACTTTTTTCTTTTTTTTTATAAGCTTGTTATTTGCAAATGCAAATTTTGTTAGTTCATCTTTCGTGTATTGAATAATAATATCTGCACGATTTATTTTACCTGTAAGCTTTCCTAAATCACTGATTTCTTTATAAACATCATCAGCGCTTTTCAGCATCACAGCATAAACGGGAATACCTTTTAATTCGATCGCCTGAATAGCTTCTTGCTGCGAAGCCCACATAATTACAAGATCCGGCTTTAGAGCAACAACACTTTCAATGTTTACAAAATCCCAATTACCGGGAGCATTAATAGTTTTATTTTTTATTCTGTTATCAAGATATGCGTACTGTGCCGCAACATTATCATTATATACATTAGAAGAAATCCCGACAATTTTGTTCTCAGCACCAAGCATATAAATCCCTGATAATGCACTTTCAATAAGGCATACAATACGCTCTGCAGGTTTATTTATATTTATTTCTTTACCTCTGAAATCAGTAATGGAAATATTTGAGTTCATTTCATTACTTATTTTTCTTTCAGCTTGATTGCATGCGGTAATGCTTATCAACAAAAGGAATAAATATATTTTTGTATAATTGAAAGTTGTCATTATCAGGAATTGTTATTTTAATATTTTAAAATTCAACTTTAAGTCCACCCATCACAGAGAAACCTGTATTTATAAATTGCCATGGCATCTCATAACGATTATCAGTTATATTATAAAATTGTCCGAAACATATAACCTTGCTTTTATTATTTTTCACAATAGTTTGAGAAACATAAGCATTTAAAAGCATTCCCGGGATAAATTTCTTTCGTCCTGTTTTTGAACTGCTATCATAGAATCCATCATTATAATTTAAAGAAGGTGTTATCTTTAGTCCAAATGGAGTAGTATATGAAATACCCGCATTTGCGACCATTTCCGGTGAAAATGGAACAGTGCCGCCATCCTGATCTGCATCATATTCGTTACTTATTTTAGTTTTCATATAAGTGAAATTTGCAAACCAGCTTAATGATTCATATATTTTTTGTTTTAGTTCTGCTTCACCGCCTGCGGATGTTGTTTTGCCTGCGTTTACTGATTGCGACTGGGATGGCGTCTGACGTACAACATTATCAATAATTGCATCAGTTACCGTGGTATTAAATCCTCTTAATGAAAGCTGTAGATTGTAAGGTAATGCTAAATCAATTCCTCCGTCTATCCCAAGTCCTGCTTCCGGTTTTAAGTTTGGACTTGGAAGCTGACCACTATGCAATGTATCATCAAGCTGGATTGTTCCTCCTACTGATTTCAATCCAGGTGTAACGAAACTGCTGCCTATATTTGCAAATATTGAAATGTTTTTTGTTGCATTATATCTCAAACCGCCACTATATAAAACCTTATTCCAATCTTTTGACTTTTGTCCTGGCGCTCCTCCATTTATAAGTTCAATATTGTTTTTCGTATAATTTATACGTACGCCACCTCTTGCTATCAGTTTTCCAAAATGGAGTTCTTCTTGCGTATAAACTCCTGTTTGCATTGCAGTTGATTTATTTCCATAAGTATCATAACCAACCAAAGGATCGGAATATGTATAATAATCTGCTCCCTGATAATCAACACCGGTAGTAAGAACATTTGCTTTTCCATGTTTCAAAGTTAACAGCACGTCAACCGGTATTATATGCTGTACCACCCCATTGTCAGATGATAAACTATCTATAACATTAAAATGACTTTCTTGCCATGTACGGTCATAACTTCTATAACCTGTATGAGCTTCCAGACAAATATTTTTATTTAAATTCAGTGTATATCCGGCATTAATAATTCCATAATTATTATCAAAGCCCCGATATATGCGTCCTGCATCTCCAACATGCAAAGTTTTGTTTGCAAACAAAGTAAATTTTTGTTTTTCATCATCTGAAAACCAAGTAGCGCCTCCGAATATTTTTGTTTTTCTGTATTCAGGATTTTTTTGCATATTTAGCCAAGAATCTTTTGTACCATAATCTGTATAATCGGACATTTCATAATTTATTCCGGTATAATAATGTATGCTCTTTGCAATATCCTGATGATAAAATTGCCCGTTCAGAGTATTGTATGAACCAAAGGAAGTAATGAAACGTGTTAATGGTTTATCAAATTTATCTTTTAATATCATGTTTACCGTCCCGGCAAGCGGGCTTTGATTTCCGGCAAAATCCTGAGAAAGATAATTTGAATATAATACTGATGCAGGTCCCCTTTGTACCTCTATTCTGCTTATTGCAGATAAGTCAAGAGTCATAGGATCTATAAATGCATCAATTGGTAATCCCTGCAACATAAAAGTGCTGTATTTCGGACCAATGCCACCATAAGTGCCCCAATTGGCATCGTTTCTTGAAAGCGCAGATACTGAAACACCCGGCTGGTTTTGCATAACATCACAAATGTTTCTGTTTGCTGAAATTGTACTTTCTATTTCCGTACTTGACAGTACTTCTATTTTTTGAGTAACATTCCCCAGTGATTGGGGCGATTTAGAAGATGTTACTACTACCTCTTTTAAGAATGAGGTGTCTTTCACTATTTGTGAAAAACCAAATTTTGGTGTAAGGCAGATTGCGATTAACGCTAATCCTGCATTACCAATTGTTTTAAAAGGTGAAATCATTTTTTTCATAATTTAAATGGTTAATTGTTTTTATTGGAGAAAATAAAAGTTTTATTTTTTTAATTATTTTTTCTATTAACATATTTGGTATGTAGTAATTCGTGTGATTTATGCCCAAGAGGTTTTTCTAAAAAATCTTTATAAATCTGAGCAATTTCAGGGTTTTCGTGCGATTTACGTATTTTGATACCGGCATCTTCCCTGTAAATTGCTTTGTTACGCTTCATACGGATTTCCGCATTAGTAGGAATAGGTTGTCCGCCGCCGCCGATACATCCGCCCGGGCAAGCCATAATTTCAATAAAATGATAATTGGCTTTTCCACTTGCAACCTTTTCCATAATTTTTTTAGCATTTACCAAACCATGAGCGATAGCGGTATTTATGGTAACTCCTTCTAAAAATTTCCATTCAGGTAAAGTTCCTTCAATTTTTAATGATGCTTCTTTTACTCCATCCATACCTCTTACAGGTGTAATATCTAAATTTTTAAAAGGTATCTCTCTGCCGGTAATTAATTCATAAGCTGTACGCAAAGCAGCTTCCATTACTCCGCCTGATGCACCGAATATTACTGCTGCGCCCGTTGATTCGCCCATAATACTGTCGAATTTTTCTTCAGGTAGTGCTTTAAAATCAATACCTGCTTGTTTAATCATAACGGCAAGTTCTCTTGTAGTAAGAACATAATCGACATCTTTGAATCCGCTGGAGTGCATTTCAGGTCTGTCGGCTTCAAATTTTTTAGCAGTACATGGCATTATAGAAACAGAAACTATATTTGCGGGGTCAATATTTCTT
>JAAXXA010000429.1 GCA_013334735.1 Bacteroidota bacterium | reverse complement strand
ACATACTTGTTGAATTTCATTCAGCGGCATTATCAAACCATTCAGTCAAGTCCGAAAGGAACTGGTATTCCGCATGTAAATCCCGATATTTTTTGGAATCTGCAAATACCGCTCCCGCCGCTGAACGAACAAAAGCGCATTGTCGAAAAGCTTGATGCCATTCTGCCAAAAGTGAAAAACGCCAAAGCCCGGCTTGAAAAGATCCCCGTCATCCTAAAAAAATTCCGCCAGAGCATTCTCTCTGCCGCCTGTTCAGGCCGATTGACTGAAGATTGGCGTGATGGAAAGGAAAAATTACCGGTTGTAATCGCTCCCAATGTAACCTCTGAGCATGATTTGGATATTCCTGAAAGTTGGGTTGTATGCAGAGCTAAAGATGCCTGTATAAATGTTGAATCAGGTTCTACACCAAAAGGGAAACCGTTTACTGCAACCGGTGAAATTCCCTACCTGAAAGTTTACAACATCGTAAATCAGAACATCAACTTTGATTATAAGCCCCAGTTTATCCCGAAGACAGTTCATGAAAAAGAGCTGAAGCGATGCAAATGCTATCCGAATGATGTCCTGATGAATATTGTCGGTCCTCCGTTAGGAAAAATCGCAATGGTCACCGACCAGTTTCCTGAATGGAACATCAATCAGGCAATTGTTGTCTATCGCCCTCAAAATTTCCTGACTTCTCTGTTTTTGTACTATTGGCTCAGTAGTCTTGAGCCAATAAAAGAGACGCTGAAAGAAACTCGAGGAAGCGCAGGCCAGGTCAATATCTCCCTGACGCAAGCAAGAAATATTTTTGTTCCACTTCCCCCACTCGAAGAGCAGCAAGAGATCGTCCGACGAGTTGAAAAGCTCTTCACCCTTGCCGACTCCCTCCAAGCCAAATACACAAAAGCCATTCAACGGGTTGAAAAAATCGAGCAATCAGTACTCGCCAAAGCATTCAAAGGCGAACTCGCCGACCCCGACCCCAACGACGAACCGGCAGCAGAGCTGCTGAACCGGATTCACGAAGAAAAAGCAAAGCTCGAAAGCACCAAAAAGCCCAGATCAAACCGTTCAGGCAAACCATCGTATCATTGAGCCGCGATAACCCTGCCACCATCCGGCCCGCGACAATCATCGTGTCCTTTTTTATCTGTCTTTCATCCAGAACTCTAAATCTCCGTCGTCCCCTCAATTTGGCATTCAGAATTCTACACTTCCAATCGCCTAAGAATCCATTCCTTCTGAAAACCTACGCCTAAGCGCGAAAAGATCATAAATATTTGACATTTTTATACTTCAAAAGAGGGATAATTACTTCGTTCTGCGTAGATTATTACGTTTAGTTTTGGGATCTTGGATTACACCCTTGCCGACCTTGAAAAACGTGCGGGCTTCAAATTCTAACCGTCCATACAACTCAATAGAGAAGCTTATACCAAAAGAATATTTGGCTCATCAAAATGATTTTTTCCATAAGATGGTGGCTTGTCCTTGAAGACGGAAGCATTCGACCTTAGGATATCGGTCGCCAATTGCATTTTTACAGCAGTGTAAACAATCAATCGGTATCGCGTCATAAGGTGTCCGTTTTTTTGTTGAAAGTTCTGTAAAATAAAATAATTATTTAATGCAAAACCACTTAATCCCGAGTCAAAACAGACAACCTTATTAAAAAAAGGAGGCTTTATTATGTTGTATAATATTGTAAATAAGCTTGAGGATAAAGATTTTAAATATTTTATTGATTATATAAAATCATCATATTGGCCTGAAGATATTTATAAAAGTAAATCCAAAGAACTTCCATCTTGGGAAGACCCACCAAGCGAGGCTAAACGAATAAAACAATTAAAAGAAAAGCTTGAAGTCATTGTAAATGAAGTTTGCGATGACCAAGGTGGAGAATATAAAGTAATTTCAGGCAGAAACAATGTATTCGAAAAAAAAGATATTAAAATAAAGTTTCCATTTCTTAATAAATACCATATATTTTTTTTAGCAAGAGAATATGACTTTCCATATAGAGATCCGCGTGACAACGCAGATAATATTTTTTCATTAAGGGTTGATACGGTAAATAAAATTGAAAATTGCTCAAAAAATCTTGGCAATTTTAATCATTTTACTAATGTGGTGATGGCTGCAGCAAGGCTCATACAATACTTTAATGAGTGCGATAAAATAAAAGCTATTCTAAGTCTTGTAGAAATTTCATTTATTGATAATTCAAAAGAATTTCTTTCGAGTTTAATATATGAAAAGCCGGATTTACGAACATTTAAAATAATGCTTGCCGCTTTTTATCATGATATTGGAAAAACAATTGTTGATCATAGACATGGTATGGAAGGAGCATTTATTGTTGCGGATCATACAACAAGTGCACTATTTCAGTTCGATAAAATTGTAAAGCAATATAATAATGAGCTATCATTTGAAAGAGAGGATTTGTTGCAAATATCTAATTTCTTATACTGCCACGATTCTTTCGGAACTCTTGGTACAGGCGAGTCTAGCTACTCAATTTTATCAGAAGTTATAAGCCGTATAAAGCGTAGCAGCATAAGGCACCAGAGCAATCCTTCTGAGCATTATAATTTTTGCAATAAAATGCTTTTTGATCTTTGGATTTTAAATATTGCGGATATAATAGTATCAAGAAATAATAAGCTTGAATTTCAAGAAGAATGGCTAAAAAAAGAAAAATCAGACCAAGTTATTGAAGATTTTTTTTGCAATACTGATGGCCTAAATAGGATTTATGATTTAGTCGTATCAATGAATGTCTTATATAGATATAATGATGGAATGTATAGGGATGATCAAAATAAACTTGAAGATATAGCTCAAGAAGAGGCGAGAATTAATACAGCTGAAAGGCTAAATCGCTTAATTTCAACAACCTTACGTATTGCGTATTTGCAAAATGAAAATATTAATAAAAGGCATTTAAATAATTTTGAACAAATATTTTCTTCCGGAATTATACATAACGTAGTAATTAGATCAATTCAAAGTCTTAATGATCCGAAAGAGTTTTTTAAGCGTTTGTCTTGGATAGTATCAATGGATTATGCTTTAGGCTTCTTTACCAAAATAGCTTCTAGAGCCTTTAAGGTTGTTGAGGATGATATATCAAATAATAATAGTCTTAAAACGGGTTGGATTATATCTAGGGAGGCTATCTCTTATGATTACACTGATGACTTTAAAGAAAAAATGAATGCAATATTTTTTTTAGACAACTATTGTTCGATTGTCGTTAGAATTTTGGCTAATCTTCTTTTTAGGGAAAGATCGATCGATCAGACTTCAAATATTGAGTTTATGGATGCTCGAGAACGTCTAATTAATGAGAAAATTGATAAGATTATTGGATTAGAAGGCCCATTTAGACAAAATAGAGCGATTGAAATGATTCTTAAAACAGTTTTTTTGTATTAATCATTTACATAATATATAGTAGGAGTCGCTTCAGAAAACACCTGACCTGACTCTATATTCTATAGAGAATAACCATATCAAAA
>JAAXXA010000428.1 GCA_013334735.1 Bacteroidota bacterium | reverse complement strand
GTATTGAAACAATGTGGAAGGCGGCCTGTGGGTTTCGCAACAAAGCCAGAATGAGAATCGCCATTCTTTTTCACTTCGGCGACCTCGATCTTTACCCTGTTACCCACTGAGTTCCCGGAAGCCCCATCGTTTATATTAGTTGATTCAGATTCACCAATGTATGCAACTGATGTCCATTTATTGTTGGTAAATTTCGGAATTTTGGATGTTTGAGGATGGTATGCTGGTGAATTAATTGGTTGAACGACAATCCACAAATCCTTGTCTTTGTATTCATTTGAATACGTTCCATTAATCTGTGTCATAAATGGTACTCTTTCCTCTTCTAATGGCGAACTAATCATTGTTTTTGGTCTATCACAAAACCAAAGCGATGCGCCTATTATAGAGACCAAGAGAACAGAAACAGCTATAATTTCCTTGCGTTTGATATTATCTTGGCAACGCCTCCACAGCCAACCTGACAGTGTCGCAACAAGTACGACAAGCAAACCTCCAACAAAATTCGGGAGAGACGCCTCTAGTAATCTCATTTACCCTCCTTGATGTTGATTCTTGCTAGACCAACGCCGTAATAAGCTGCGGCGCCACTTGGACTTATCGCGCCTAGCGCCGCAAACGTGAACGACGTCAGCTTTATTTATTTGTTGGGTATTTAATTTGTTATTGATTTGTGTTGAACTGTCAGTTGCTTTGTTTCTATAATCTCTACTTTTGTTTGATAGTTCAATGAATAGTCATCTAAATTAATATTTATTTTTGTATAGTTTCTTTCTGCAATATGAATATATTGATCAATATCATTTCGCGATGGTGATTTATGATACCAATCAATCGGAATATCCAAATGTTTATGTTCCGCAGTCTTCTTAAGATTTTCAATTTCAAGTTGCAGTTTTTCGTTTTGTAATTTGAGATTTTCTCTTCCTAGCTTAAAATTACCAATCATTGACACTATTTTTACAGTTGATAAAATTGCTGCAATTGCAGCACCTGTAGCTGTAGCAATGGTTACGATCTCAATTGGAGACTGATGGCTAATTTTAGCCAGATGCAACTTGTCACTGTAACCAACTCCTCTGCCGTTTCTATAGTAATATTGCCTAGATATGTCTTTATCAAAATAATTTTCATCATACTTTAATCTATTTAGCTCGTAAATCATGTTGAAGTAGTAAATAAATGATGAAACATTTTCTAATTCAGGAAATTCATCTTCAACCGTTTTAAGTTTTAGTACAAACAATGGCGTTTGGTCTCTTAATAAAGAAAAGAAGCTTTTTTCTTCGTTAACCATATTTTATCTCCGAGTATATTTTAAACCCAACGCCAAACTCAGCGGACCCGGCCACTGAAATTGTAGAAAACCACGCCAGCGTTATCCGGGTCCGCTGAAGTGTTTGGTTATGCAATTTTATTGCTGAAGTTCAAATTCAAATGTTTTGCTAAATTTTATGGATAATCTTTCGGGGTCTCCAGACAATGGACCCAAATCTTTCCCAATAAGATCTTGACCCGTAAATGACACAACCGCTCCTTCTAACTCGCCACCACAACCGCTTATTCCTATTAAATTTCCAATTTTCTTATTTGCCGCCTTTGCTACGGTTAAAGCCTTCTTTTGTGCATTTGCAAAAGCTTGTGCTGCTATTTTACCTAGATGTACATCTGGATTTTTTAAGCCAAATACAATACAACTAAAGTTTACATCAAATACTTCAGCCATGTAACTGTATGGATTATTCCTTCCAAAACCAATTTCATTTTCAGTCAATAATTCTCTAAGCTTCATTATTTTGTCTTTTGTAAACATTTCAGTTAAGAAAAATACGCTTATAGAGGTAACCAATTCTTTAGGATTTTCCTTGTCTTTGTCAGAAGTATCTAAATTCTCTCCTTTGATCGCCTTAGCCATTCCGGTTATGAAATCATTGTCGTATTCATTTTCAAATGATTTACCTTTTGGCTGTACCGTACTTTTGATAATAGTCATTTCAGGATCTTCTCCGAGCACATCCTGTACTATTTTCTTTAATTTCAATATTTTTTCATTTGCTTCTTTGCTAGAAAGCTCAAAATTTTCACCACTTCCATCAATCTTGAGAAAAAAGTATGCAATGTCTGGTTTTAGTAAAATTCGATCTTCGCCTTTAATTGAAATTCCTTTTTCATTACATATCTCAGCATTAGAATATTGCGCTGGAATAACGATAAAAAATAATACTAGTGTTAGAAATCTAAATCTCATCTTAAATCCTCCTTTTTTATGCATAACGGCTTTAATCAGCGGACGGCGCCATTGAACTTGCCGCGTCAGCGCCGCAGCCGGTCTCGCCGTCCGCTGAATTATTTAGTTATGTGATTTTGTTTATCTATCTTTAAGAATTCAATAAATCTGTTGATGCTATAGATACATTTTTGCGCAGTTTGGTAATTTATTTCCTTTTGAGAATTATGCATAATCATGTTTCGTATCTCAACCGCCTTCAATATGTTATCTCTGGAAATTTTCTGTTGTTTTAGCTTGTTGCTGACCTTTGCAAGCAGAATACCTAGAGGTATCGTAAATTGGTTCTTTTTTAAAAGTAACTGTTTAACGTAATCAAATTCCATTTTTGGAATATAATTTTGTATGTTTTCGCAATTGTTGATTTTAATGTAATGCTCCAACGCAATAACCGATTCAAGAATTGCCATTCTCGTGTTGTTTTGTTCTAAGTGCTCAAGGCTATTGGCAATAAATATCTGCTCTGTTTTAGCTTTACTGTCTTTTTCTAAATAACATGACAACCTATTCCAGTTATTTTTAGAAATATATGTATTATCATTTGTGTTTACACTTATGGATATACGGTGCGGGATCCCTTTTAGATGCAGTCTTTTGTATTTGCCATTAAATTCCCATAATGAACCAGTCGATGTAAAGAAATTATTAAAATTATCAAATGAATATGATATTGGTTTCAACCATACTTGATGTAAAACATTTCTAGCAAAGTCATATATTCTTTCTTTTACATGTAAAATATTTGCCATCAAGTCCCTGCAAAACAATTCTGTTTCCTTGTTAAGGGTATCATTTCCCAATAATACATACAGTTCGTCTTCAATTTCGGTAGAAACTTCAAAACGTAATGAGTTTGTGAGTATATTTAAGTGCTTTTTTATATCCTTTTGTCTTTTAATGAAGTCATTTGATATATGCCTAAGATGCTTTGCATCATAACTGAAATATATTTCAAAACTAAACTTCCCAACATTTAACTTAATCGCCTCATTCTTCCGTGGTAAGAATTTTGTAAAAATTACTCCATTAGCAAATTCTTGATTAGCAAATGGCAGATCTAATATTATATTGAATGTTTTCATGAATTAATATTTCACATAACGCTGAATGTAGCGGAACCGGTTTCTTGGACACAAGTTTAAGCTATGCCGCTTGACGAATTTCATATGGCGACATGAAGCCGTTCTTTTCAACGCGCCATTGGCTGTTGTAAAGGTTGACAAAGCTCTTAAC
>JAAXXA010000021.1 GCA_013334735.1 Bacteroidota bacterium | reverse complement strand
GGCATAAGTGAAAAGTGAACCCTTCGACTACTCTCAGGGGGACAAGTGAAAAGTGAAATAGGGAATCCGAAAATTAACCATTAACCATTAACCATTAACCATTAACCATTAACCATTAACCATTAACCATTAACCATTAACCATTAACCATTAACCATTAACCATTAACATATATCATGCTGACAATTCAAAAAAAACTAACAAATTTATTTTATTCTATTCTTAGCTTACCCGCAACTGCTATGGGGTTTGCCCTGTCAATTCAAATTGCTGTATTGAGCTGGATACTTAGTACAAAATATAATCTCGACATACATCAGGTTGGAATAGTATGGGCTGCAGGACCAATTGCCGGAATATTAGGGCAGGTGATAATTGGTTTTATAAGCGATAAAACCTGGTTTTGGGGAGGGCGCCGTCGCCCGTTTATTCTTATAGGAGGAACGCTCGCAGCGCTTATGATTATTGCTTTGCCGAACATTAACGAGATAAATGATTTTCTTGGAATAGGAAGTTTAATGTCAGTTGCAATAGTCATAGCGGTTACTCTTGATATGGCTATAAATATTAGTTTTAATCCTACCCGTTCTCTTATTGCTGATGTTACTCCCGAAGGTGTTGCCCGCACAAAAGGTTATACCTGGATGCAAACTATATCGGGATTTTTCGGAGTGTTTGCATACATATTTGGCGCTATTTTCGGCAATTACATGCTTATTTACGTTGGCGCTTGTATCACGCTTCTTTTTTCGATTCTTCCGACATTTTTTATTAAAGAGCCCAGAGTGCTTGATATGCTTGTTGAAGGTGAAGCTACCCAAATTAAAAGAAAAGTAAATTGGATAAACCTGTTGAAAATATATTTTGCTCATGCCTTTACCTGGCTTGGAATTCAAACGATGTTTGTGTATATTTTTGCATATATAAGCCAGTTTCAATTTAATATTACGGATCTTTCAACACTCAATACTGATCAAAAAAATGATGTAGGGCAGATTATTGCAATAGCTTTTGCTATTTTAAATACCGTAGGTTTTATTTTGCCTGCATTAGTTCTACAACCTTTGGCAAAAAAAATAGGTACAATATATACTCATATAGCTTGTGTTTTTATTATGGCGCTAGGTTATTGGGGTATTGTATTATATGGAAATTCTCCCTTTACTCTTTATTTCCTTATGGCAATTGCCGGAATTGGCTGGGCATCGGTTGTAAGCCTTCCGTTTGCTATTGTTTCCGAATTGGTTGATCGATCCAAAATGGGTTTTTTTATGGGGATATTCAATTTGTCCGTTGTGATTCCTCAACTTATCGTTAGTTTATTTATAGGCAGTTTTATACAAGCTGCAAATGATAAAGTATTGATTTTTATTATAAGCGCTGTTTCTCTTACTATTTCAGGATTTTTGTGGTTTTTGGTTAAGAAGAAAAATGATTAAATCAATTACTGATTAAAAATAGAAAACTCGTAATTTGTAATTTTTAATTCGTAATTTACCTCTCAAACACCCTGTATTCCCAAGCCTTCAACTTAAACTTAGAGTTTTTTTCAACCTTTACTTGTTGTTTTGTGAATACGTCTGTATATGCTCCTGTTGTTGGACAATCTTTTAATGCTATATCTACCGGCTTTTTGGAAAGATTTAAAATAACCAAAACCTCATTATTATCTTTCTGTCTGCAAAAAGCAAAAACAGATTTATTATCAGTAGTATTAATTTTTTTCATCGTACCGCCGTATTCGCCATTCCATAATGCTTTGTTTTCTTTCTTTAGTGCGATAAGCGTTTTATAAAGTTCAAAAAAGACATCTTTTTTCCATACAATAGTATCTTTATCAAAAAATTTCAAACGCTTATTAAGCCCTGCTTCCTGACCGCTGTAAATAAGTGGCATCCCGGGAACTGTGAAAGTAAGAACTGCAAATGTTTTTACGCCATCGCCATATTTTTCGTAAGCAGTACCGTTCCACGAATTTTCATCATGATTTGAAGTGAAGTACATTCTATATGCATCTGATGTAAATTTTTTGCTTTCCTTGCGGAATAAAGTGTCTATAGTTAAAGCAGTTTTTTTCCCTTGCGCAATATCGGTTGTTAGATGATGAAAATTCCATGTGTAAGACATGTCGAAGGCTTTTTCGTGCAATATGGAATCTTCAGCTTCGGCAAGCATGAATACTTTTTTAATACTGTCCAGTGCCGGTCTTACTTCATTCCAGAAATCAGTAGTTACCATTCCTGCCACATCGCATCGGAAACCATCAATATCAGCTTCTTTAAGCCAGAATTTCATTGCATCGATCATATATCTGTGTAATCCTTTTTTGTCGTAATTTAAGTCTGCAACATCTGTCCAGTCAGGCACAGGCGCAATTATCTTTCCTGAAGAATCTTTTGAATACCATTCCGGATGAGTTGTAATAAGTTTATTGTCCCATGATGTGTGATTCGCAACCCAGTCAATAATTACATACATACCTGCATCATGACATTTCTTTACAAGCTTTTTGAAATCATCCAATGTTCCATATTCAGGATTAACTGCCATATAGTCGCTTACAGAATAATAACTCCCCAGCGTACCTTTCCTGTTTTTTACACCGATAGGTTGAACAGGCATAAACCATAATATTCCTACACCCATTTCTTTCAGTCGTGGTAGGTGTTTCTCAAAATCTTTAAAACTTCCCGATTTGGAATATTGCCTTAGATTTACCTCATAAATTGTAAGATTGTTTGTCCATTCAGGAACGGTTTTTTTAGAAATACTGTCGTTCATATTTTTATTTGATTTACCCGTACCGCAACTGCTATATGATATTGCCGCGATAATTATAACGATTGAAAATAGATTGAGTGTATTTTTCATAATAATAAATAATTTGCATTTTAAAAAAAAATTAACATCGATTGTTAATTAGAGTTTGTCTGTAATGTTAACATACAACGTCATTGCGAGGAGGAACGACGAAGCAATCTCTTGACTATCAGCAATTAGATTGCTTCATCCGCCACGGCGGATTCGCAATGACGACTTTACAGACAGACACTAATTACGAATTACGGTATCTCGTAATTCGTAATTGTTTGCTAATTTGTAATTATTTCAAAGGCATTACCCTCTAAAGATATTGTAATTTCATCACCTTTTAAATCAAATCTATTTTCAAAATTTGATTTAAGCAAAAGCTTCAGTTTATCATATCTGACAGGTATTTTAAATTTTATTTTTTCTACAGAAGAGTTTTTATTTAAAATTACAATTGCTATTTTATCAAAATAACATCTTGCAAAAACAAATATATCTTTCGTTTTGTATATGTTTTTATCAACATTGGCAGGTATTGCAAGATAATCGCCATATATCAAAGGTATTAAATTCCTTCTGAGTTTGATAAGTTTTTTTGCAATGTTTTTTGTTTCAACTTCGTAAGAATCAAGTTTTGTGAACTTCATCATCCTTCTATTGTCGGGGTCTCCGGCGCCCGGCATTCCAAATTCGTCGCCATAATATAAAACGGGAATTCCCGGAAGAGTCATTACAAGTGCCGTAAACATTGATAATTTTTTATATCCTACCGGGTCTTTAACTCCTATATTCCTTTTCCAACCTGCTTCTTTGTCATCCTCTTTTGAGCTAAGAGCCCCACTTGCATAAGAAATAAACCTAGCCATATCATGATTTCCCGTAATGTTACCCATAAGATTATGATAACCATAATAATCAAGGCTTGAAGTTATTGAATTTTGAAGTTTTGCAAATGATTCGTTATTATTTAACAATACAGAGCGCATATCAAAAAAAAGATTGAAATCAAACTGAGCATCAAGTTCTCCACTGTTTACATAACTTCCTGTAAGCTCACGACTGCCATAAGTTTCGCCTATCTGGTAAAAGTTTTTATTATACGGTATTGTAATATCATTTTTAATTTTTTGAGTTAATCTTCGCCAGTAATTTTCCGGAATATGTTTGGTGGCATCGTGTCTGAAACCATCAATGTTATATGTTTTAATCCAATAAAGCGCAGAATCGGTCATGGTTTCGACCACTTCAGGTTTAGAAAAATCAAGAGTAGGAAGGAATGTATCGAACCAAGTTGTAAGGCGTTGTTCTTCCCAAAGACGAATATTTTTTCTCCCATCAGGAAGCACAAGCGCAGTAACCCATTCGGGATGTTGTTTGTACAATGGATGATTTTCATGCACATGGTTTGCTACATAATCTAATATCACATTTATTCCGTAACGATGAGCATCCCTTACAAGATTAAGTAGTTCAAGGTCGGTACCAAATCTGTAATCTACCTTTGTTGACGATATGGGCCAATAACCATGATAACCCGAAAATTTTCTGTGAGGTTCGGGATATTCTCTGTATGCTTTGTCGGGGTTGAGATTTACAGGCGATATCCAGAGTGAATTTATTCCAAGATCGGAAAAATATCCATCTCTAATTTTGCTGATAATCCCTGAAAAATCACCGCCCATATAATTTGCTTTTGCAGATACATCAGGATCTTTGATAGGTTTATCGTTTGCTGAATCTTTATTCATAAAGCGGTCAACCATCAAAAAATACATCACTTGCGCTTCAAGGTCTTTACGAGTAAGGGCAGTAGCTTCATTTATCACTTTGCCAAATTTAAGAGGAATCAGCAGATCGTTAGAACATCCTTTTTTGTTGCATGAGAACACACGAATAAATGATCGTTCCATTTTGTTGGCTTCTTCGGGAATTGTTATATTGCAGAATGAGTCCGATTTATTAATAAATTTAGCAGCTAGTCTGAAATTCTGCCATAAAACAAAAAGCGAATCAGCATTGATATTACCAATATTTATTCTTTCATTTTTAAAACTGTTAGTATATAAATAGGGTGGGGTGCCTGCTGAGAAATTATAAACTTTTAATAATGAATTATAACCTCCAATGTTATTATCAGAAGAATCAGGGTTTGCAGGATCAAGAATCCATTTCTCATCCACTACAAGCTGGTACTGGTAGGTTCCCTGATCAAGGAAAAGATCTTTCCTCCATTTACCGTTTTCGAAAACAAAATTTGAAGAAGTGGGATTCCAGTTATTAAATTCGCCTGCTATCTGAATTTTTGAATATTTCTTTTTTTGTGGATTGAAATAAACAGTC
This sequence comes from Bacteroidota bacterium, assembly GCA_013334735.1. Lineage (GTDB taxonomy): Bacteria > Bacteroidota > Bacteroidia > Bacteroidales > CG2-30-32-10 > JAAXXA01. The sequence continues at coordinate 8,839 of JAAXXA010000021.1, read as the reverse complement.
TTTTTTATTTTACCGGATTTTTTTAATAAAATACTATAAGAAGTGTGCTTTACAAATACTTTTAATTCTGAAAGAGCTGGTATTTCTTTGCTTTTTGACCATAATATTAGCTTTGCATTTTTTTTATCGAATGAAGAAGAAAAGTTTAAGGAACATTGTACCGAATCAATAACAGCAATATCCGGGAAAAAATCACCAAGATAAATTGATGTAGTATCAGTGTTCAAATTAACAATAGAAGCTAAACCATAAACAGATGATTTTGTCGGAAAATCTGTTTTGCGTTCATTGTTAGTGCAACTATAAAGCGTGAAAGCCGCGCACATCATGCAAAAAATGAAAAGTCTTAAATTTTTCATAGTATAATTTATTTTAATAATAAATACATTATCAGACCTCTTGGGTATTGCCTAAATGTTATTTGCAAATCATGTTGAACTGTTACACTGAGCGAAGTCAAAGTGCGAACCATGACTTCGTTTTTGAGTTCTTATTAAATTTTATTTCGCAACAATGGTATCGTAAAAAATACCATATCCTCCCCAAATACCAAGTCCTCCTCCATCAATATTGCTAACAATTTGTGTGGGATTTGAAAAGGGATTAGCGCCGCTATGCATTGATCCTTCGGCTGAGCGCCAAAAATCATAATGAGGTTTATCTATCGTACATACTTTTACTACAATGGTGTCGCCTATTTTATAATATCCGAATTCTTTGTCTTCATTCATGTAGTTATTTGATCCGGCGCCTCTCATTAAAGAAAACTGAAAGCTTTGCCCGTTGAAAAATTTATCATCGAAAACCGACCCGAATACAGCAATAAAACGTTTGTCTTTGTGCAATCTTTTAGTGAAAAGACGATAATTATTTCCATATTCCGGCGGATCGGTAAAAAATCCCCATATATAACCAAGACTATCTTGAAGCGGCTCTTTTTTAAACCATAGAGTGTCAATTAATACGGGCGAAGGAATTGTTGTATGAGCTGTAAGCGTTTTGCCTAAAGCATTTACAGTAAGAGTATATGTTTTTCCTACTTCTCCTTTTATCTTTGTCCCATGATAAAAAACAGGAGGGAAAATATCTAAATTTATTTCTTTTTTTAACGTATCGTTTGTATTTCCTTCCGAAACAATTACTGTTGCATTCTGAATAATTAAATTGAAAATCATTGTAGAATCAATGCTCCCGAAATAAGGTAAGTTTTTTGTTAACATTACTTCTGAGAAGTCATTTAAGTCTATCCAGCCTTCTATAACTATTTTTTCCTCTGCCTTTGGAGTGTCAATAATAATGTTTTTTTCACAGGAAACTAAAAGTGCTAAAAACAAAATTATTACAGTTGTTGGAAAAATTTTCATAAAAATACTAAGCGATTTTAAATGTACTTATTTTAAGGGTATCTCAAAAACTTTAACCCGCTTGTCATATCCAACCGGAAACTGAGCGGATTCGAAGTGGCAGTATCCGTGAGATATCTTAAGTACCTATAAGCAACTATATTTATCCTCCGTTCCGCCTCCGCCTTGGCGGAGCGTAGGCTTACCATCGAAATGGTAAAAGGGAAGGAATTAGTTTCTATAGATACTATTAAGCAAATGTAATTATTATTTGTAAACAAAATACAACAAAAAAAAACCTCCCGAATATATAAAAGGGAGGTAAATAAATTTTATAAAAAACGTAACAAACAACAAAAAATTATTCAATAAGTAATTTTTTTCAATTTATTATTATTTTATTGTTTCCTAATGAAGGGAAAATGCTGTCAATACCTTTGAAATTGAATTCTTTTATCATAGAGTCTATATCAAAACCTCTTTGGAAATCAGGAAATCCGAAATTCCGGAAAAACATATCGTTAGCTCCAAAGTTAAAATCATTGAAATAATTATCAATTTTTGGAAAGTTTTTTAAAAAATCATTATCATAAAAGTTATTAAAATTCTGAAATTGAAAATTTTCAAAACCATTACCTGATAAAGTATCTTCAATATTCATGTTTCCGGTGCCTGTATATGTTTTTTCAGAAACGATGGTGTCGCCATTTACAATTTTCATCGTTTTGATCTTCACAATTTGGCTGCTTTGAGGTTCTTCATTCTGAGACTGAACAGAAATGTTAGAAAAAGTTAACATTAAAAGCATCCATGCTGTAGAAAAATTAATACTTGTTTTCATAAAAACCTCCTTTTTTTAACAGCACAAATTTACAATCTGAAGATTTCAGAATCAATATTACAATGTTAAGAATGGTTAAATAAAAAGTTAAAAAATATTAAGAAACGAGGATGCAATGCATGCAGACAAGCAGGAAATATTAAAATACAAATAATTTAGAATTGATTAAAACTTAACTTTTGGTAGGTTATTCATTCTGCTTAAAATTGCCCATTTGTAGCTACGTGTATATTGAGAAGGATTAATAACTCTGTAAACTCGTGGGTTTGGAAAAACAGCAACCAAAGCGGCTGCTTCGTTTTTTGTGAGATCTGATGCCGGTTTTTTGAAATATTTTTGCGAGGCAGCTTCTACACCGAATACACCATCGCCGAGTTCTACAATGTTCAGATAAACTTCCATTATCCTTTTTTTGCCCCATATAAGTTCTGTTAATCCAGTAAACCATGCCTCAAGACCTTTTCTTAAATAATCGCGATGAGGCCAGAGAAATACATTTTTTGCAGTTTGTTGGCTGATAGTGCTTCCTCCTTTAATACGTTTTTCATTTTTTTGATTTGATTTAATTGCTTTTGTCATAGCATCGAAATCAAAGCCGTTGTGATACATAAATTCATCATCTTCAGCTGCTATAGCAGCTTGAAAAAGATAAGGCGACATTTTGTCAATAGAAATCCATTTATAATCAAGGTTAACACTATCGCCATTTGATTTCATTTCTAAAGTACGTAAAAACATTAATGGTGAAGCTGGTACAGAAATAAATTTATATATTATTACAGGCACAATAGTGATTGTAACAAAAAAAATAAAAATCCGCAGCAGTATTTTAAAAAAAGCTTTTGTTTTTCCTCCTTTTGCCATTGGTATCCTGGTTTGGGTTATGAGTTTTATGTTAAATGTTTTATACTAAAAACTGGTTAAATTTCCGCTTTTTATGAATATAAAAATGTATAGAGGTATTCGGTATAAAGGCATAAAGAAGTATCGGTTATACCGTATGCCCTTATACCCTATACCTGAAACCCAAATGTAATAATTTACACCGTATAAAGTATAATTTATTAAAATGTTAATCCTTCATTTTTTACAATTAGCGCAAAAATATGCAAAAACAAGGGAAAAGTAATGAGAAATTTTTGCCAAACAAAATATATTTTTCATACTTTTGGCTATTGTCATATTATTAAATCAGAACGTGTAAAAATGAAAAAAATAATTTTTCCTAAGTCATTAATCAACATTGCTGCTCTATTCGTTTTTATTTTAATAAGTATATATGCAATTGACGTGTTTGCGCGTGCTGGCGGTGGCGGCGGTGGGAGCCATAGTGGCGGTAGTGGTGGTGGTGGCGACCTTTTTGGTATTATTATTTACTTAATTTTTATAATACCTTTTCCCTGGAATTTTGTTGTTATAGGACTTATTATTTTACTTGGCTGGTGGGGAAATAAACAGAATAAACAGCAAACTGTCCTTAATCAACTTCCCCTTGGCGATTCTCAGGATAAACAAAGAACATTAAACAATTATTTAACAAAAAATCCTGATTTTAATGCGGAAGCCTTTAAAGCAAAAGTAAATCAGGCTTTCATCAGAATCCAGGAAGCCTGGATGATGAAAGATATGGGGAAGGTCAGGAAATACATATCCGATGGTATGTACCAGAGAATGAATACTCAGTTTAAAATGATGAATATTCTTGACCAAAAAAACCTGATTGATAATCTTAAAGTTAAAAATATTTATATTGATAAAATTGAAAGTGATGGTAATTTCGACATTATTCATGTTGCAATTTATGCCTCTATTGTTGATCGATTCGTTAGTCAAAAATACCCTCAGTTTAATTCCGGAGGAAGCGAAGAGTTTGTTGAATACTGGTCGTTCATTAAAAAGAAAGGAATTAAAGTAGGAGATCTTTATAATTCTCAAAACTGCCCAAAATGCGGAGCAGAGCTTTCAAAAAATGCAGGTGATGTGAGCCAGTGTGATTATTGCCATACTTATACAAATCTTGGCGATTATGATTGGATATTGTCCGAAATTACTCAAGCTGACGACTATATTGGAGTTTATTCAAAAACATCTAAAGAATCTAACCTTGCAACAAAAGTTAATGAATTATTTGCTACAAATGAAGATTTTTCCATACAAAATATTGAAGATAAAGCCAGCAACGGTTATTTGCAGATATTAACTTCAAAAGTTCTTAAAAATCCGACAATAATGAGACGTTTTGTGTCGGATGAATTATTTGAAAAGCTTAACAATGATAATTCACTTGATAATACGGTTTTTAACAGAATATTTTTAAACGATGTAACATTAATCAGCGCCAGCAGGCGTAATGATAAAAATGTCCTTGCAATAGCTGTTAAATCATCATATCAGAGGGTATTGCTTAAAGATGGTAAAGCTACGCTTATTGATTCTGTAGTAATGAGCATGACTGAAACAGTTATGATGAGCAGAGATATCAATCCTCAATTATCAAAAGGTTCTTTATATGCTCATGTATGCCCTGCATGTGCCGGTCCTGTGAAAGATACTATTGATATTAAATGCCAATATTGCGGGGCTGAACTAAACAGCTCTAAGAATGAATGGATAGTTACCGATATTATGGGTGTTTCGGAATATCAGAACTATTACCGTGAAAATAAAGATGAATTTGTTGCCGGAGTTAATATCGAAAAGTTGGAAAGCCTTTATGATGTGAGAGATTACGCGTTTAATAACGTACTGGTAGTTATGGCTGCCGATGGAAATTTTGCGGAGCAGGAAAGAGGTTTGGCTGTAAAATTAGCTAACAAATGGGGTTATAAAGCCGACAGAGTTGTTCCTATGTTTAATTTAGCTAAAAGCGGAAGTTTGGTAGTAAGAATGCCCGAAGATCAGAAAAAAAGAGTTAAGATATTAAAATTAATGGAAAAAGCTGCAAATATTGACGGTATGATTTCACCGGAAGAACGCGCTTTATTAGATAATGTGAAGATGCAATATATTCAGGCAGCTTAAAATAGCAAACTATCAGCTTGTAGCTTGTAGCTTCTAGCTTCTAGCTTGCAGCCATTTATTAACAACTTTGATTAAAAAATAAAATTATGTCAGAAAACACAGAAAAGATCAAATGTTTGATTATAGGGTCAGGTCCTGCAGGATATACTGCTGCTATTTATGCTGCAAGGGCAGATTTAAAGCCGGTTTTGATTCAAGGGATGCAACCAGGCGGGCAATTAACAATTACAACTGAAATTGAGAATTATCCGGGTTTTCCCGAAGGTATAACCGGTAGTGCAATTATGGAGAATTTCCACAAACAAGCTGCGCGTTTTGGTACAGATATTCGATGGGGCAGTATTTCGGAAGTTGATTTTACGAAAAAACCTTTCAAATTAAAAACCGAAGAGGGTAATGAAATTTTAGCAGATACTGTAATTATTGCTACAGGAGCTACTGCAAAATGGATAGGAATTGAATCGGAAGTGAAATTTAGTGGATATGGCGTTTCGGCATGCGCTACCTGCGACGGTTTTTTTTATAAGGGAAAAGTTGTCGCCGTTATAGGAGGGGGGGATACTGCTGTTGAAGAAGCTTTATATCTTGCAAAACTTTGTAAAAAGGTGTATCTGATTCATCGTCGTAGTGAATTACGTGCATCTAAAATAATGCAAAACAAATTATTTAATACACCTAATGTGGAAATGATATGGAATAATTTACCCAAAGAAATTGTTGGAACCGAAAGTGGCTTTATCAAATCTGTAAACGGGATTATTTTAACAAATACCATAACTGCCGAAGAAACTAAGTTGGATTTAGATGGAGTTTTTAGAGCTATTGGACATAAACCTAATTCTGACATTTTTAAAGACAAGCTTGAGCTGCATCCTAATGGGTACATAAAAACCCAGCCTGGAAGCACAAAGACAAGTGTTAACGGCGTTTTTGCAGCAGGTGATATTCAGGATTTTCATTTCAGGCAAGCTGTTACTGCCGCGGGAAGCGGATGTATGGCTGCAATTGAAGCGGAAAGATACCTTTGTACAATATAAAAATTTGCCACAGAGGCTTTAAATACTTTGTGTTTTTAATTGTTATCCAATAAATTAACAACGGCTAATTGAAAAAAAACTCTTATTTGAGGAATGTTTTTTTATATAAAATTAAAAATTAATATCTTTGTAAAATAAATAAATTAAAATCAATTATTAATTAAATCAAATTTCCTATGAAAAAAATTACATTATTTCTTGCAAGTGTAATGATTAGCTTTGTTGCTATATCGCAAACATTTGTTACTCAATCCTTTGATGCAACAACTTTTCCCCCTACAGGATGGACAAATGTAGGAGTGCCGTCACCTTCAGCCGATCTTTGGTTAAGGGCAACTGTTGGAAATAATCCTGCTTGTCCTACTCATACGGGAGCGGGAATGGCAAGATTTAACAGTTATGATTTTAGCACGGGTACTGCTGCCGCATTGATTACTCCATCTTTCAATTTATCATCTGTAGGGACTAATCTTGTGAGAGTTTCTTTCTGGATGTATAAGGATAACGCTTATGCTACAGAATATGATAGCCTTGATGTTTATATTGGTACCAGCTTAACATCTATATCATCGGCAACACATCTTGGGAAAATCAACCGCAATACCGGGCTTGCACCGGCGGAAAGTGCTGACGGATGGTATAAATATTATTTCGATATTCCTTCATCTTTTAACGGCGCAACAAATTATATATTTTTTAAAGCAACTTCTGATTGGGGTAATGATATTCATATTGATGATATATTAGTGCAAGTAGTTCCTGCTAATGATGCCGGAATTACAGCAATAAATACTCCTAATACTCCTGTAAGTATTGGTTCTACTCCTATAACAGCTACTATTAAAAATTTTGGAGGAGCTACATTAGCAAACGCAACAGTTGCATGGACGGTAAATGGAGTTGCTCAAACACCTTCATACACATTTAATGGACCTCTTGCTACATCTGCTACAGCCGCATCTCTCCCAATAGGTACTTATAATTTCCCTTCTGTTGGCTTTTATACTATTAAATTATGGACAAGTAATCCTAATGGACTTACTGATGGAGATAACACAAATGATACTATAACAAAATTGGTGTATGTACAAGGATATGCTGCATTACCTTTTACTGAAAATTTTGATGGAACATGGGTTAATAAGCTTGATACAAGTGATGTCCCTTCATTATTTTGGATAAATACTCCTGCATTTGGAAATCAATCATGGAGAAGGAATGATCAGGCAGCTACCGGAAACTGGACCAGCCCTACTTCTTATGGTTACACTCCCACTGGAAGTTTGAGTACTTCTAACTCTGCCCGTTTTCATTCAGGGAGGGCTCTCGATGGTACTACCGGAACTATGGATGCTTTTCTGGATTTTACAAACGCCGGAAGCAAAACATTAAAATTTTGGTACATTAATACAAACGGGACAGATAGCCTTAAAGTATATCTTTCTACCGATGGCGGAAGCTCATTTGCTTTTCAGGATCAATATACAATTGCTTCAACATGGCAGTTGAAACAACTATCCCTTGGAGCATCCACATCTTCAACTGTTGTTGTTCGTTTCATGGCAATTTCTGACGATGGATCTACTGATATTGGTTTAGATGGAGTTCAGGTTTCTATTACGCAACCTGATGATGTAGGTATTATTAGTATTTTAAATCGTCCTTTAACTTCTTGTGGTTTGGTTTCAGATTCGGTAAATGTAGTGATTTCAAATTTTGGATCAACTTCACAATCCGGTATTCCTGTTGTTGTTAAAATCACAACTCCTTCAAGTGGTGATGTAGTTTTGAACCAAACTTATGCCGGTACTCTTGCATCAAATGCAATGGATACCTTATTTGTTGGTTTTGCAAATACTTCCAGTGTTGGTGCTTATGTTATTAAAGCATACACAACCCTCGGTACAGATGTTACTTATACTAATGATACTATAACTAATTCAATTACAGTAACACCTCCTACATATCCTTTTGCTGAAAATTTTGAGGCAACTACAGCTTTGACAAACTGGACTACAAATATGTATCGTACAAGTTCAGCAACTGCGCATGGCAATACTTCTTATGTAATGTATAAAAATCTTTATAATTCAACTTCTGCTTCTGTTGCTAATGCTACTTTAAATAAAACATTAGGAACTCTTACAAGCACATCAGTTCTTACTTTTGATTACAGATACATCGATTATGAATTATTAACAGGATTTACATTAGGTCTTGATTCATTGAAAGTTCAGATTTCTGAAGATTGTGGCTCTACATTTACAACAGTTCATGTTATTACCGTTGCAAATCACGTTACTTCTGCAAATATGAAAAACGTTTTAGTATCATTAAGCGCTTATTCAGGAAAAGATATAATTGTTAAATTTATTGCCAAAAGAGGAACTACAGGCGATTATTATATTGACATTGATAATGTTGAAGTTCTTGATGCTGCTTATGTTGGCGTAAATGAACATTCAAATATCTCTGAGATAAAAGTTTATCCTAACCCTTCAATTGGAATAGTAAATGTTATTTCAAACGGATTTACAACTAATGCAAATCTTAATGTTTATAATTTGCAGGGTCAATCAGTTTATTCTGAAACCATT